>NZ_CVTX01000173.1:28932-55498 GCF_900005715.1 Pseudomonas sp. 34 E 7 | reverse complement strand
AAACTGTCACGCCGCGCCTGGTCGATCAGGCGGTTGAGCGACTGGCTGCCAAAGTGCGTCCACCAGCGCTGGTTGGTGGCTTGGCTGGCCGCGCTTTCGGCAGAGTGCCAGGCGGCGGGCGGCGTGATGCCGCTGTCGACGGCGGCGGGGTTGCCGGCGCAGGCGCTGAGCAGCAGGCACAGTCCGAGCAGGGAAAGCGGTGTGGCAAGGGAGGGTTTATTCACTGGTCAATGCCTTAACCGGATCGAGCCGGGCAGCTTTACGGGCCGGCATAAAGCCGAATACGACGCCGGTGACCAGCGCGCAGCCAAAGGCGCCGAGCATCGCCACCAGGGAAAACTGCACGGCCACTTCGGCCAGCACCAGCACGCCGCCCACCAGCAGCGCCAGGGCGATACCGAACAACCCGCCGACCACCGAGAGCATCACCGCCTCGGTGAGAAACTGGCGCAGGATGTCGCGCTGGCGTGCGCCGGTGGCCATGCGGATGCCGATTTCGCGGGTCCGTTCACGTACCGTCATCAACATGATATTCATCACGCCGATGCCGCCCACCAGCAGGGAAATCGCCGCAATCGAGCCGAGCATCAGCGACAGGGTATTGGCCGTGCGCGCCTCGGCCTGGATCATCGCGGCGTTGTTGGTCAGGTGGTAGTCGTCCTTGCCGTGGTGCAGTCGTTTGAGCAACTGATCGATGGCCTGCTCGGCGGCGTTCACCCGGGTGGCGTCGGCGGCGGCAATCACCACGTACTCCGGGTTGTAGCTGCCGAACAGGCGGATGCTGGCGGCGGAGTAGGGGATGGCAATGCGATCGTCGCTGTCCTTGTTGCCCGAGCTGGAGCCTTTTTCCTGGAGCACGCCGACCACCTGGAAGGGCACGTTTTCGATCAGGATGTACTGGCCGATGGGGTTGACCAGGCCTTTGAACAGCTTGTCGCGCACCCGTGCGCCGATCACCGCGACGGTGGCGGCGTTGCGTTCGTCGGCCTCGGTGAAGTAGCTGCCCTCGACCACCGGCCAGTTGAAGATGGTCGGGAAATTAGTGTCGTTGCCGCCCACATAGGCCATGTAGTCAATGTTGCCGAAACGCACGCCGGCTTCGGCGCCGTTGACCGGCATGATCCGTTTCACCTGCGGCAGGGTGGCCAGGGCGGCCACGTCGGCGGGGGTGATGATGCCCAGGGGCGTGCGCGGGTTGGGCGACGAACCGCTGACGTACAGAATGTTCGAGCCGAACGCGCCCATCTGCGCCATGACCTGGCGCTTGCTGCCTTCACCCACGGCCAGCATGACCACCACCGAGGCCACCCCGATAATGATGCCGAGCAGGGTCAGCGCGGTGCGAAACCGGTTGATCCACATCACGCGCCAGGCCGGTTGCAGCGCGTCGAGCAGTTCGGCTTTCCAGGCACCGTTGTGTTCGGCGCCATCGGCCAGGCGCTGACGCAGGTCCACGGCTTGCAGCGCCGCGCTGTTCGCGGGGGCGGGCGCCTCGGTCTGAGGGGCGGGCGAGTCGCTGATGATCAGGCCGTCGCGAATCTCGATGATGCGGTTGGCTCGCGCCGCCACTTCGCGGTCATGGGTAATCAGGATGACCACATGGCCCTGGCTCGCCAGTTCGTCGAGCAGGGTCATCACCTCGGCGCCGCTGTGGCTGTCGAGGGCGCCGGTGGGTTCGTCGGCGAGGATGATATGCCCGCCGTTCATCAGCGCACGTGCGATGGACACCCGTTGCTGCTGGCCACCGGAGAGCTGGTGCGGACGGTTGCCGGTGCGCTCGGCCAGGCCCAGGCGGGTGAGCAGGGCATTGGCGCGGGCGTGCCGTTCGCCGGCACTGATACCGGCATAGATCGCCGGCATCTCGACGTTTTCCTGGGCCGATGCCGACGGGATCAGGTGGTAGCCCTGGAACACGAAGCCGAACGCTTCGCGGCGCAGCCAGGCCAGTTCGTCGCTGCCCAACTGGGCGACGTTTTCCCCGGCGAACAGGTAATCGCCTTCGCTCGGGCGGTCGAGGCAACCGAGGATGTTCATCAACGTCGACTTGCCGGAGCCCGACGCGCCGACGATGGCGACAAATTCCCCGGCGTGGATCGACAGGTCGATGCCGCGCAGTACGTCGACCTGCGGGCTGTCGCCGCCGCCGTAGGATTTGCGGATGTGCTTGAGTTCGATCAGTGGCGTGGTCAACTCAGCCCCCGCTGCCGTCGGCTGGGCCGATCAACAGGTGATCGCCTTCGTCGAGGCCCTCCAGCACCTGCACGCGCAGGCGGTCGCTGATGCCCAGGCGCACCGAGCGCTGCTCGATGCTGCCGTTTTTCGCCACCACCCGGGCGAGTTGCGTATCCGCCGTAGGCACGCCTTGCAGCGCGGCGACCGGCACGGTCAGGGCGTCCTTGACTTGGCTGGCGACGAAAAACACCTGGGTGGTCATTTCCGCCATCAGCGCGTTATCGGCGTTGTCGACGTCCAGTAACACCGTGTACAGCACCACGCGGCCGGTGCCGCTCTTGCTGTTGCTCGGGCTGCCGCTGCCCTGGGTTTCGTTCAACGGCTTGGGCGGGATCGGCAGGATCTGCCGCACGGTGCTGGTCCAGCGCCGGCTGCCGCCGCTCAAGGTGGTGAAATACGCACTCATGCCGGGTTTGACATGGCCGATATCCGCCTCGGACACTTCGGCCCACACCGTCATCGGCGACAATTTGGCGATGCGCAGGATCAGCGGCGTTTGTTGTTGCGCGTTGAGGGTCTGCCCGACGCGCGCATCCACCGCCACGACGGTACCGGCCATCGGCGCGTAGATGCGTGTGTAACCGAGTTCCGCTTCGTCGCTGCGCAGGCTGGCCCGGGCCTGGCGAATCTGGGCCTGGAACATGTCGACCCGCGCCTGGGTGGCGTCCAGTTCGGCCCTGGCGGTTTGCACATCTTCTTCGCGGGTGGCGTTACCGGCGCTCAGGCGTTGCTGACGCTGGTATTTCTGGCGCGCCAAGGCGTGCTGGGCTTTCTGCTCCTGCAATTGCGCCTGCAGGTTTTCGATGGCGTAGCGGCTGGCGTCGAGCTTGGCTTTTTGCGTCGACGGGTCGATCTCCACCAGCAACTGGCCTTCCTTGACCTGATCGCCGGCCTCGACGTGGATCTTCTGGATCTGCCCGGAGGCCTGGGCGCCGACATCCACATACCGCCGTGGTTGCAGGGTGCCCAGGGCCGTGACGCTGTTTTCGATATCGCCCCGGGTGACCGTCACGGTGGCCAGGGCGTCGCGGCCCGGCGCAAGGGCTTGCCAGGCGACAAACGCAACGATGGGGATCAGGCACGCCACCACAAGCAGGGCGCGTCGGGCAGGTCGAGGGCGTTTCATGCGTAGGTTCCAGCCAGGAAAGATCGGGGCGCAGTCGCGCAGAGCTGACAGGTAAACGAAGAAAATCGCCGGGGATTTAGGCTGTTACACGCGCGGTTACAGGTCGAGCGAAGAAAAAAATCGACCGTTGATGCGAGACTTCTTTAAAAGTAGATGAGAATTACTATAAATTGCACGCACTCAAACTGCCATCATTGATGGCTGTGTTTCTACGCAGGTTGGCATCGTCCGCACCACGGCCATGGGGCCAGGAGTCATGTTGGAAAACTACTATCGCGAGCTGGTGTGTTTCCTCAACGCCAAGCTGGGCAACCGTCAGGTGGCCGAGGATGTGGTGCATGACGCCTATGTGCGGGTGCTGGAGCGCTCCAGTGACACGCCGATCGAACAGCCGCGCGCGTTCCTGTACCGCACCGCGCTGAACCTGGTGATCGACGGCCATCGGCGCAACGCCCTGCGCCAGGTGGAGCCGCTGGAGGTGCTGGACGCTGAAGAACGCTTCGCGCCCTGTTCACCCCACGCCAGCCACGACCAGAGCCAGCGCCTGGAGATGCTCGAACGCGCCCTGGCCGAGCTGCCGGCGGCCTGCCGCGACAGTTTCCTGTTGCGCAAACTCGACGGCCTGTCCCACCTGCAAATCGCCGAGCGTCTGTGCATTTCCCGCGCGCTGGTGGAAAAGCACATCGTCAATGCCATGAAGCACTGCCGGTTGCGCATGCGTGAGTGGGAAGCGCACTGAAGCGCTGTTAGTTAAATTTTATTTCACTGTCCTCGTTTCCTATCAACACACGGCCTGTTGTTCAGGCCATGAAGGTATTCCGCCCCAACCGCCAAGGGGCTTATCCAGAGGACACTGGAATGACACAGGCAATTGCTTCGCCCGCGGTTCACGACCTGATCGGCATCGGCTTCGGCCCTTCGAACCTGGCGCTGGCCATCGCCTTGCAGGAGCGTGAGAAAGCCCAGGGCAAACTGGACGTACTGTTCCTCGACAAACAGGCCGACTACCGCTGGCACGGCAATACCCTGGTGACCCAGAGCGAATTGCAGATTTCCTTCCTCAAGGACCTGGTGACCCTGCGCAACCCCACCAGCCCGTATTCCTTCGTCAATTACCTCAAGGCCCACGACCGCCTGGTGGACTTCATCAACCTGGGCACCTTCTACCCGTGCCGCATGGAGTACAACGACTACCTGCGCTGGGTCGCCGGGCAATTCCAGGCCCAGGCCCGCTACGGCGAAGAGGTACTGGCCATCGAGCCGATCCTGCACCAGCAACAGGTTGAAGCGCTGCGCGTGATTTCCCGCGATGCGCTGGGCGAGCAGCATGTGCGTACCACACGCTCGGTGGTGGTCAGCGCCGGTGGCACGCCGCGTATTCCCGAGGCGTTCAAGGCGCTCAAGGGCGACAGCCGGGTGTTCCACCATTCCCAGTACCTGGAGCGCATGGCCGGCCAGCCGTGTGTCGACGGCAAGCCGATGCGCATCGCGGTGATCGGCGGTGGTCAGAGCGCCGCCGAAGCGTTTATCGACCTCAACGACAGCTTCCCGTCGGTGCAGGTCGACCTGATTCTGCGCGGTTCGGCGCTCAAGCCGGCGGATGACAGCCCGTTCGTCAATGAAGTGTTCTCGCCGGCCTTTACCGACCTGGTATTCCAGCAAGTCGGCGCCGAACGTGAGCGCCTGGTCGCCGAGTACCAGAACACTAACTACTCGGTGGTGGACCTGGACCTGATCGAGCGCATCTACGGCATCTTCTATCGCCAGAAAGTGTCCGGCATCGCGCGCCAGGCGTTTCGCACCATGACCGTGGTCGAAAAGGCCACCCCCGGCCCGCTGGGCATCGAACTGACGCTGCGCAACAACGCTACCGGCGAAACCTGCGTGAATCACTACGATGCGGTAATCCTTGCCACCGGTTACGAACGCCAGATGCACCGCGAATTGCTCGCGCCGCTCCAAGCTTACATAGGCGATTTCGAAGTGGCCCGCGACTACCGCATCGTCACCGACGAGCGCTGCAACGCCGGCATCTACATCCAGGGGTTCAGCCAGGCCAGCCATGGTTTGAGCGATACGTTGCTGTCGGTGCTGCCGATTCGCGCCGATGAAATTGCCGCGTCGTTGTACGAGAACGATCGCAACCGTGGCACCGCGCGTTCGGTGCAGGACCTGCTGCTCGCCACCGCAAGCTGATCTGAGTCCGTAGGAGCGAGCTTGCTCGCGAAAAACGCGAGGGCGCCGGGTTGATTCAGAAGGGGCGCGTTATCGTTGACGTTTTTCGCGAGCAAGCTCGCTCCTACGGGCGGTACTTGTGACAAGCAGATGCTGCTGATACTGTACAAAAAACCAGTATCGGTAGCTCTCCATGCAGTTGATCGAAAAGCTCAGCATTCTCGCCGACGCCGCCAAGTACGACGCTTCGTGCGCCAGCAGTGGCGCACCCAAGCGCAGCTCCGAAGGCAAGGCCGGGCTGGGTTCCACCGACGGCATGGGCATTTGCCACAGCTATACGCCCGACGGCCGTTGCGTGTCGCTGCTCAAGGTTTTGCTCACCAACTTTTGTCTCTACGACTGCCAGTATTGCGTCAACCGCCGTTCCAGCGATGTGCCCCGCGCGCGCTTCAGCCCGGAAGAGGTGGTCACCCTGACCCTGGACTTCTACAAGCGCAATTGCGTCAGCGGCCTGTTTCTCAGTTCCGGCATCATCCGTTCAGCCGACTACACCATGGAGCAGTTGGTGCGGGTCGCCAAGTTGCTGCGTGAAGAGCACGATTTTCGCGGCTATATCCATCTCAAGACCATTCCCGAAGCCGACCCCGCGTTGATCGCCGAGGCCGGGCGCTATGCCGACCGCCTGAGCGTGAATATCGAGCTGCCTACCGATGCCAGCCTGCAAACCCTGGCGCCGGAAAAACAGATCGTCTCGATCAAGCAGGCCATGCAGACCATCTACACCGGTGAACAGACGGTGCTCAACGAACCCCGCGCACCGCGCTTCGCCCCGGCCGGGCAGAGCACACAGATGATCGTCGGCGCCGACGACACCGATGACAGCACCATCCTGCACGGTGCCGAAGCCTTGTATGGCAACTACAAGCTGCGCCGTGTGTATTATTCGGCGTTCAGCCCGATTCCCAACAGCCCCAAGAGCGTGCCCCTGGCTGCGCCGCCGTTGATGCGCGAGCATCGCTTGTACCAGGCCGACTTTCTGTTGCGCAGCTACGGCTTCAGCGCCAATGAACTGTTCGAAGGCCCCGGCGACCTGGCCCTGGATATCGACCCCAAGCTGGCGTGGGCCCTGGAGCATCGCGAGGTGTTCCCCCTCGATCTTAACCGCGCCGAACCGACCTTGATCGCGCGTATCCCCGGCATTGGCCTGCGCACCACCCAGCGCCTGGTGGACCTGCGTCGCGAACGCAAGATCCGCTTCGAAGACCTGGCGCGCATGCGCTGTGTGCTGGCCAAGGCCAAGCCGTTTTTCATCACCAGCGATTACCACCCACAGCAGGCCGATAGCACCAGTGTGTTGCTGCGCGAACAGCTGCGCGATCGCCCGCAACCGCAACAGATGGGGTTGTGGGGATGATCAGCCTGGAATGCGACAACCTGTTTAGCACCTGGCGCGAACAGGCGCGCTGGCTGCTCAGCCATCAGGTCGACCCCAGCCAGGTGAGCTGGGGTGCAACCGAGGTGGCGGATCTGTTTGCCACCGACGAGCCCATTCCTTCCGGGTTGGGCCCGTTCCAGGCGCGCATTCCCAAGGCCTTGTTGCAACTGCTGGAGTCGGCTGCCTGCTACCAGGGCGATCAGCGCTGGAGTTTGTTGTATGAGGTGTTGTGGCGGGTCAGCCATGGCGACCGCACGGCCATGTTGGCAGGTGACAAATTGGGCAGCGAGTTGCAGCGCCGCATCAAGCAGGTCAGCCGTGAAGCCCACCACTTGCATGCGTTTGTGCGGTTTATTGCACTGCCGGCCGAGGCAGGCCCCGAGCTGCCGGAGTACGTGGCCTGGCATGAGCCGGCCCATGATATTTTGCACAGTGCCAGCCAGCATTTTATCGGGCGCATGGGCCGCCATCGCTGGATGATCGCAACGCCCCTGGATGGGGTGTATTACGATGGCGAGCAACTGATTCACCAACGCCGGTGCCCCGAGGCGTGGCAGCAACTGGCGCAAAATGTCGACGACCCGCACAGCGCCATGTGGTTGACCTATTACAGTCACATCTTCAACCCGGCGCGCTTGAACCCCAAGGTGATGGAAGGGCATCTGCCGAGCCGGTTCTGGAAGAACCTGCCGGAAGGCAAGTTGATCCCCGGGCTGATCAGCGAGGCGCGCACGGGCAAGCAGAAGGATGGACAGGCCAGGCTGGTGGGCACCAAGCCCGGCAAACGCATTTCAAGCGGGCACAGTTAGAACATGTGGGTAGGGCTTGGTATGGTGGTGTCTGTCAGAGCGCCCTCAGCCAGGAGCAATCATGTCTACCGCTGTTCGTCTTGCCCAAACCGCCGATGCCGAAGGGATCAGCCAGGTCATCCTGGCGGCCTTGCATAGCAGCAATGCACAGGATTACCCGGCGGACGTGATTGCCCGAGTGGCCAGTCATTTCACGCCCGAGGCCGTTCTGGCGCTGCTCAAGCGCCGTGTCGTGCTGGTGGCCACCCGGGATCAGCTGATCGTCGCCACCGCCGCGCTTGATGCCAATGTGGTGCGCTCGGTGTTCGTCAACCCGGCGCTGCAAGGGCAGGGCATTGGGCGACTGTTGATGATCGAGATCGAACTGCGCGCCCGCGAAGCCGGGGTGACGGTGTTGAGCGTGCCGTCCTCGCTGACCGCCGAGCCGTTCTACAGCAAGCTGGGGTTTCACACCGTGCGCGACGTCTATCATGGTAATGAACGCACGCTGGTCATGGAAAAGGCCCTGCTGTCCCGGCATCCCATCGGCCCGTATCGCGACCGTCAGCACCGTGCGCAAGTGGTTGAGTTATGGCAGGCGGCGTTCGGCTATGACACCGCGCATAACCTGCCGAGCCTGGCGATCGATAAAAAGCTGGCGGTCAATGACGGGTTGTTCTTTGTCGCGACCGATAAAAAAGCCGTGATCGGTACGATTCTCGCCGGCTACGACGGCCATCGTGGTTGGCTGTATTCGGTGGCGGTGCATGCCGACTATCGTCGCCACGGCCTGGGATCATCGCTGGTGCGTCACGCCGAACAGGCGTTGACGGCGTTGGGTTGCATGAAGATCAACCTGCAGATCAATGGCGGCAATGACGCAGTGGTGGGGTTCTACGAGGCGTTGGGATATGGGGTGGAGCCGAGGATCAGCATGGGCAAGAAGATTGCCGGGAATATTCCTGCCCAATCTTAAGAACACTGGAGATCAAATGTGGGAGGGGGCTTGCCCCCGATAGCGGTGGATCAGTCAATATTTTCAGTGACTGACACACCGCCATCGGGGGCAAGCCCCCTCCCACAGGTTTTGCAGTGTTGCTGAGGCAGTGGCTTAGACCTTGACGATCCAACCCGCCGGCGCTTCAACGTCACCGGTCTGCACGCCCGTCAGCTCTTGGTAGAGCCTCTGGGTAATCGGGCCCACTTCGGTTTCGCTGTAGAACACGTGCATCTTGTCGTTGTACTGGATGCCGCCGATCGGCGAGATCACCGCAGCGGTGCCGCAGGCGCCGGCTTCCTTGAATTGGTCGAGCTTGTCGATGAACACCTCGCCCTCGACCACGGTCAGGCCCAGGCGGCTCTGGGCCAGTTCGATCAGCGACAGGCGGGTGATGCCCGGCAGCACCGAAGGCGACTTTGGCGTGATGAACTGGTTGTCGTGGGTGATGCCGAAGAAGTTGGCCGAGCCGACTTCTTCGATTTTCGAATGGGTCATCGGGTCCAGGTAGATCGCGTCGGCGAAGCCGGATTTCCTCGCTTCCGAGCCCGGCATCAGGCTGGCGGCGTAGTTACCGCCTACTTTGGCGGCACCGGTGCCCTGTGGCGCGGCGCGGTCGAAGGTGGAGATCTGGAAGTTGTGGGGCACCAGGCCGCCTTTGAAATAGGCACCGACCGGGATGGCGAACACCGAGAAGATGAACTCCGGCGCGGTGCGCACGCCGATGTTTTCACCGGTGCCGATCACGAACGGGCGCAGGTACAGCGCGCCGCCGCTGCCGTAAGGCGGGATGAAGCGCTCGTTGGCCTTGACCACCTGTTTGCAGGCTTCGATGAAGTCTTCGGTCGACACATGCGGCATCAGCAGGCGGGCGCAGCTGCGTTGCATGCGCGCAGCGTTCTGGTCCGGACGGAACAGGTTGATCGAGCCGTCCTTGCAGCGGTAGGCCTTGAGGCCTTCAAAGCACTGCTGGCCATAGTGCAGGGCGGTGGAGCCCTCGCTGATGTGCAGCACATTGTCGTCGGTCAGGGTGCCTGCTTGCCATTCGCCGTTTTTCCAGACCTGGAGAAACCGCTTGTCGGTCTTGATGTAGTCAAAACCCAGCTTGTCCCAATTGATGCTTTCGTTACCCATGACACCCTCTAATCTCTGGTCAAGTCGGATTTTTTTCTGGATGGGCTCAACAATACTTCATTCTTGGCCGGTGTGGGAGCGGGCGGTTGGACCATTCCACATCTCTATTGGCTGATCCACTGCTATCGGGGGCAAGCCCCCTCCCACATTTAAAATGCATTCCAAATGTGGGAGGGGGCTTGCCCCCGATGGCCTCGCCACGGTTTTACAGATGCAACGCATGCCCCAAAGCCCGCAACGCCGCTTCCTGCACGGCCTCACCCAAGGTCGGATGGGCGTGGATGGTGCCGGCCACATCCTCCAGGCGCGAGCCCATTTCCAGGCTCAGGCCAAACGCAGTGGACAGCTCCGACACCCCGGCTCCCACTGCCTGCCAGCCGACAATCAGGTGATTGTCACGCCGCGCCACCACCCGCACGAAGCCGGTTTTCGACTCCAGAGTCATGGCCCGCCCGTTGGCGGCGAACGGGAAGCTCGACACGATGCAGTCCAGGCCGGCAGCCTTGGCCTCGTCCGGGGTCTTGCCCACCACCACCAGTTCCGGGTCGGTAAAGCACACCGCCGGAATCGCCGCCGGGTTGAATTCGCGGGCTTTGCCGCTGATCAGTTCGGCGACCATCTCGCCCTGGGCCATGGCCCGATGTGCCAGCATGGGCTCGCCGCTCAGGTCGCCAATGGCATACACATTGCGCATGCTGGTCTGGCAGCGGCTGTCGATCTTGATCGCGGCGCCGTTCATGTCCAGGTTCAGCGCTTCGAGGTTGAAGCCCTGGGTGTTGGGTTTGCGACCCACGGCCACCAGCACCTGATCGGTTTCCAGCGACAGGGTGTCGCCATTCGGGTCGCGCACTTGCAGGCAGTTATCGGCAAAGCCGCTGACGCTGTGCTTGAGGTACAGCTTTATGCCGAGTTGCTTGATCGACTCGTTAACCGGCTGGGTCAGCTCGGCATCGTAGGCCGGCAGGACGCGCTCCTGGGCCTCGACCACGCTGACGTCGGCCCCCAACTTGCGATAGGCGATGCCCAGTTCCAGGCCGATGTAACCGCCACCCACCACGATCAGCCGCTTCGGTACGTGGTTCGGGACCAGGGCTTCGGTGGATGAAATGACCGGTCCGCCCAGCGGCAGCATCGGCAACTCGACGCTTTTCGAACCGGTGGCCAGCAGCAGGTGTTCGCACTGGATGCGCTGCTCGCCGACGTCGACGGTCTTGCCGTCCACCACCTTGGCCCAGCCATGGATCACCTGCACCTTGTGCTTTTTCAACAACGCGGCGACGCCGGTGGTCAGGCGGTCGACGATGCCGTCTTTCCATTCCACGCTCTTGCGGATGTCCAGGGTGGGCACGTCCACTTCGATGCCCAGTGGCGAGCCCTGGCTGTGGTGTACCGTCTGCTGGAATTGCTCGGCCACATGGATCAAGGCCTTGGACGGAATGCAGCCGATGTTCAGGCAGGTGCCGCCCAGCGCCTGGCCTTCCACCAAAATGGTCGGGATGCCCAGTTGGCCGGCGCGAATCGCGGCCACGTAACCGCCAGGGCCGCCGCCGATAATCAGCAGCGTGGTGTGTAGTGTCTGAGTCATGCCCTTACTCCAGGAACAGGCTGGCGGGTTGTTCGAGCAGGCCGCGCACGGCCTGGATGAATTGCGCCGCGTCCATGCCATCGACCACACGGTGATCGAACGAGCTGGAGAGGTTCATCATCTTGCGTACCACGATCTGGCCCTTTATCACCATCGGCCGCTCGACGATGCGGTTGACGCCGACAATCGCCACTTCCGGCAGGTTCAGCACCGGCGTGCTGACGATGCCGCCCAGCGCGCCGAGGCTGGTCAGGGTGATGGTCGAGCCCGACAGCTCCTCGCGGCTGGCCTTGCCATTGCGCGCGGCGTTGGCCAAACGTGTGATTTCTTCGGCAGTGCCCCACAGGCTGCGGGCTTCGGCGTGGCGCACCACCGGCACCATCAGGCCGACATCGCTCTGGGTGGCGACGCCCACATGCACGGCGCCGAGGCGGGTGATGACCTGGGCTTCGTCGTCATAGCGCGCGTTGATCTGCGGGAAATCGCGCAGTGCCACCACCATGGCGCGCACGATAAAGGGCAGCAGGGTCAGCTTGCCGCGCGTGGCGCCGTGTTTGTCATTGAGGTGCACGCGCAACTCGTCCAGCGCGGTGACGTCGATTTCTTCCACGTAGCTGAAATGCGCGGCGCGGCGGGTGGCGTCCTGCATGCGCTGGGCGATCTTGCGGCGCATGCCGATCACCGGGATCTGGTGCTCGTCGTTGCGTTCGGTGTAAGGGTTGGCGGCGGCCGAGGCTGGACTGGCGCCTTGCTGAAGGTAAGCCTCGAGGTCTTCATGCAGGATCCGTCCGGCCGGGCCGGAGCCCTGTACCAGGCGCAACGGGATACCCGCATCCAGGGCATGCTTACGCACGGCGGGGGAGGCCAGCGGGCGCTCATTGGCCTCCCGGGCCACGGGCGCCTGGACTTTGGCCGCGACAGGCGCGGGCTTGCTTTGAACCGGTTCCGGCTTGCTCTCCACCACCGGCGCAGCTTTTTCCACCGGTGCGGCCACGGCCGGCGCTTCCCTGGCGTTACCGGCGCCTTCCACTTCAATGCTGATCAAAATACTGCCCACCGCCATGACTTCACCCGGCTCGCCACCCAGGGAAATCACCTTGCCGTCGACCGGCGAGGGAATGTCCACCATCGCCTTGTCGGTCATCACATCCGCCAGCACCTGGTCTTCGACGACCAGGTCGCCGACCTTCACATGCCACTGCGACAGTTCAACTTCCGCGATGCCTTCGCCAATGTCCGGCATCTTGATAACGTGCGTGCCCATTCAGACCTCCATGACCCGTTTCAACGCCGCGCCCACTCGGGACGGGCCTGGGAAATACGCCCACTCCTGCGCGTGCGGGTAGGGCGTGTCCCAGCCGGTGACGCGCTCGATCGGCGCTTCCAGGTGATGGAAGCAGTGCTCCTGCACCAGGGCGACCAGCTCGGCGCCAAAACCGCAGGTGCGCGTGGCTTCGTGCACCACCACGCAACGGCCGGTCTTTTTCACCGACTTGACGATGGTGTCCAGGTCCAGCGGCCACAGGCTGCGCAGGTCGATGACTTCGGCGTCAATGCCGGTTTCTTCGGCGGCGACCTGCGACACATACACGGTGGTGCCGTAGGTCAGCACGGTCACGGCCGAACCCGGACGCACGATGGCGGCCACGTCCAGCGGCACGGTGTAGTAGCCGTCCGGCACTTGCGCTTGCGGGTGTTTCGACCACGGGGTTACCGGACGGTCGTGATGGCCATCGAACGGGCCGTTATACAGGCGCTTGGGTTCAAGGAAGATCACCGGGTCATCGTTTTCGATGGAGGCGATCAGCAGGCCCTTGGCGTCATAGGGGTTGGACGGCATCACCGTGCGCAGGCCGCAGACCTGGGTGAACACCGCTTCAATACTCTGGCTGTGGGTCTGGCCGCCGTAGATGCCGCCGCCGCACGGCATGCGCATGGTCAGGGGCGCGGTGAACTGGCCGGCGGAGCGATAACGCAGGCGCGCGGCCTCGGAAATAATCTGGTCGGTGGCGGGGTAGACGTAGTCGGCAAACTGGATTTCCGCGACCGGGCGCAGACCGTAGGCGCCCATGCCCACTGCCACGCCGATGATGCCGCTTTCGGAAATCGGCGCGTCGAATACCCGCGAGCTGCCGTACTTGGTCTGCAAACCTTCGGTACAGCGGAACACGCCGCCGAAGTAACCGACGTCCTGGCCGAACACCACCACGTTGTCGTCCCGTTCAAGCATCACATCCATGGCCGAGCGCAGGGCTTGGATCATGGTCATGGTGGTGGTGGTCATGGCGGTTTCCAGTTCGATGCTGTTGTTGTGATCGTTCATGTCAGACCCCCAGCTCTTGACGCTGGCGCTTCAAGTGCTCCGGCATCTCTTTATAAACGTCTTCGAACATGGTCGCGGCGCTTGGAATCTGGCCGCCGGCGAGGGTGCCGTACTGTTCGGCCTGTTTTTGCGCAGCGATGACTTCGGCTTCAAGTTCGGCACTGACCGCCGCGTGTTCCTCGTCGGACCACTGGCCAATCCTGATCAGGTGCTGTTTGAGGCGGGCAATCGGGTCGCCCAACGGGAAGTGGCTCCAGTCATCGGCGGGGCGGTACTTGGACGGATCATCGGAGGTGGAGTGCGGACCGGCGCGGTAGGTGACCCACTCGATCAAGGTCGGCCCCAGGTTGCGGCGCGCGCGCTCGGCAGCCCAGGCGGAGGCGGCGTACACGGCGATAAAGTCGTTGCCGTCGACGCGCAGGGAGGCGATACCGCAACCGACGCCGCGTCCGGCGAACGTGGTGGCTTCACCGCCGGCAATGGCCTGGAAGGTGGAGATGGCCCATTGGTTGTTGACCACGTTGAGGATCACCGGCGCACGGTACACGTGGGCGAAGGTGAGGGCGGTGTGGAAGTCGGATTCTGCGGTAGCGCCGTCGCCGATCCAGGCCGAGGCGATCTTGGTATCACCCTTGATCGCCGACGCCATGCCCCAGCCCACACCTTGTACGAATTGGGTGGCGAGGTTACCGGAAATAGTGAAGAAACCAGCGTCCTTGACCGAGTACATGATCGGCAACTGGCGACCCTTTAGCGGGTCGCGCTCGTTGGACAGCAGTTGGCAGATCAGGTCCACCAGCGGCACGTCGCGGGCCATCAGGATGCTTTGCTGGCGATAGGTGGGGAAGCACATGTCGTCGATGTTCAAGGCCAGGGCCTGGGCGCTGCCGATGGCTTCTTCGCCAAGGCTTTGCATGTAGAACGACATTTTTTTCTGACGCTGGGCGACCACCATGCGGTTGTCGAAGATGCGCGTCTTGAGCATCGCGCGCATGCCTTTGCGCATGACGTCGGCGCTGACGCCCTCGGCCCACGGGCCCAGGGCCTGGCCCTGGTCGTCGAGCACGCGGATCAAGCCCTTGGCCAGGTCGGCGGTGTCGGACGGTTCTACGTCGATGGCGGGTTTGCGTACCAGGCCGGCATCGGTCAGGCGCAGGTAGGTGAAGTCGGTCTTGCAGCCTGGGCGCCCCGAAGGTTCGGGAACGTGCAGGCGCAGCGGTGCATACGGCTGGGTCATGGCTTTCTACGCTCGATCTTGTGAATTTCTTGTAGTGGGCGCGCTAGCTGACAGTCAGTCTTCGGGTAGAAGAAATCTTGTCCTACAACAATCATAGGCGTGGCGTAGAAGAATATTTATCTGTGTTTCGTTGCGCTCCCGATCATTTACGGATAAAAAATCTGCATAAACATAATAAACAGGTGACTTTGTCTCATGCGCAAACTGGACCGTACCGATATCGGCATTCTCAACGCCCTGCAGGAGAATGCCCGTATCACCAACGCCGACCTCGCCCGTTCGGTCAACCTGTCGCCCACGCCGTGCTTCAATCGGGTGAAGGCGATGGAGGAGTTGGGGCTGATTCGCGAGCAGGTCACGCTGCTGGACGCCGACCTGCTGGGGCTGCATGTCAACGTGTTCATCCATGTGAGCCTGGAAAAGCAGAATGAACTGGCGTTGCAGCAATTTGAAGGCGCAATCTCGGACCGGCCGGAAGTGATGGAGTGTTACCTGATGGCCGGCGACCCGGATTACCTGATCCGGGTGCTGGTGCCGACGATCCAGTCGCTGGAGCGTTTCATGATGGATTTTCTGACCAAGGTGCCGGGGGTGGCGAATATCCGCTCCAGTTTTGCCTTGAAGCAGGTGCGCTACAAAACCGCGCTGCCGTTGCCGGCCAACGGCATAAACCTGGGCTCCTGATTCAACACGGAACAACATGTGGGAGGGGGCTTGCCCCCGATAGCGGTGTGACAGTCAGCTTATCTGTAGCTGACCCACCGCCATCGGGGGCAAGCCCCCTCCCACATTTTTTACCGCATTTCAAAGTTGGTTGAGCGGGATCTTGAGATAGGTGACGCCATTTTCTTCCGCCGGCGGCATATGCCCCGCCCGCACATTCACCTGGATCGCCGGCAACAACAGCGTCGGCATCCCCAGCCCGGCATCCCGGGTGGTGCGCATCGCGACAAACGCCGCCTCATCTACTCCGTCATGCACATGGATATTCTCCGCGCGCTGTTCAGCCACCGTGGTCTGGCACCTGGCATCGCGGCCCTCGGGTGGATAGTCATGGCACACGTACAGCCGGGTTTCAGGCGGGAACGCCAGCAGCTTGCGCATCGACGCGTACAACTGCCGCGCATCACCGCCGGGGAAGTCGCAGCGGGCGGTGCCGACGTCGGGCATGAACAGGGTGTCGCCCACCAGGATCAAGCGGCCATCGATCAGGTAGGCCATGTCCGCCGGGGTATGCCCAGGTACATGCAGCGCCTGGGCCTGCAAGCCGCCGATATGAAAGATTTCATCCGGCGCAAACAGGTGATCGAACTGCGAGCCATCGACACGGAACGCCGGCTCCAGGTTGAACAGGTGCTTGAACACACCCTGCACCTTGCTGATGGACTGGCCGATCGCAATCTTGCCACCCAGGGTGCGGCGCAGGTACGGCGCGGCGGACAGGTGATCGGCGTGGGCGTGGGTTTCCAGCAGCCACTGCACCTGCAGGCCATGCGCGCGCACGAAGGCAATCACCTTGTCGGCCTGTGCGGTATGGGTGCGCCCGGACGCGGGGTCGTAGTTGAGCACTGAATCGACGATGGCGCAGGGGCCGCCGTCGGCTTCATAGACGATGTAGGTGTAGGTCGACGATGCCTCGTCCAGAAAGGCTTGAATCAACGCTGGCATGGCGGCTATCCCCGGTGAAGAAAAAAGTGGTTACAATCAGTTTACGTTTAAACATAATGTTTTGAGCTTAAGTGAGATAAAGGAGCCGAGGCAAATGGAATCTACGTTGAGTGAGGGCGAGGTCGCCCAATTGCGTGCATCGGCGTCCAAGGCCTGTTCCTTGCTCAAGGCGTTGGCCAATGAGGACCGCTTGTTGATCCTCTGCCAGTTGACCCTGGGCGAACGCAACGTCGGCGAGCTCGAAGCCCAGACGGGCGTGCGTCAGCCCACGCTGTCACAACAGTTGGGCATTTTGCGGGACGAAGGGTTGGTCGCCACCCGTCGGGAAGGTAAATACATCTTCTACGGGCTGGCCAGCCACGAAGTGATTCAAGTGATGAAGACCCTGTCCGGCCTGTACTGCGGCGCGGTGATAAAAAGCTGGGCGTGACGCCATCCGGCAGCGACCCTTGTGTGCATTGACTCAAAAAGGCAGTAGACAATGACCGAACAACACTGGGGACCCACCATCAGTGGCGATATCGTCGTCATCGGCGGCGGCTCGGCAGGCATCGGCCTGCTGGCCAGCCTGCTCAAGCGCGACCCGCAACTGAACATCATCCTGATCGAACCCAACGACTTCCATTGCTATCAGCCCGCCTGGACCCTGGTGGGCGGCGGCGCCTACGACCTGCAAAAGACCCGGCGCCCGCTGGCCGACGTGCTGCCCAACGGGGTCACCTGGATCCAGGCCGCCGCCAGCGAGTTATTGCCTGACGAGCAGACCCTGGTGCTCGACAGCGGCCAGCGCGTCACTTGGAACAACCTGATTGTCTGCCCGGGCCTGCGCCTGGCCTGGGAAAAGATCGAGGGCTTGCAGGATACCCTCGGTCGCCACGGCGTCACCTCCAACTACAGTTACGAACACGCGGCCTACACCTGGCAACTGGTGCAGCAGCTCAAGGGTGGCAAGGCGCTCTTCACCCAGCCGGCCATGCCGATCAAATGCGCCGGTGCGCCGCAGAAAGCCATGTACCTGTCCTGCGACCACTGGCTCAGGCAGGGCAGCCTGAAAAACATCGACGTCGAATTCAACCTCGCCGGTGCCGCGCTGTTCGGCGTGGCGACCTTTGTGCCGCCGTTGATGAAGTACGTCGAGAAATACAACGCACGGCTGGCGTTCAATGCCAACCTGATAAAAGTCGACGGCCCCGGGCGCATAGCCTGGTTCGAGGTCAAAGACGCCGAAGGCAACGTGCACGTCGAAGCGAAAGCCTTCGACATGTTGCACGTCGTGCCGCCGCAAGTCGCTCCGGATTTTATCCGCCAAAGCCCGCTGGCCGATGCCGCAGGCTGGTGCGAAGTAAACCCCCACAGCCTGCAACACCTGCGCTATCCGCACATCTTCGGCCTGGGCGACGTGTGCGGCACCTCCAACGCCAAGACTGCGGCGGCGGTACGCAAGCAGATCGTGGTCGTGGCCGAGAACCTGCTGGCCCTGCGCAAACAAGCGCCGCTGCCGCTCAAGTACGACGGCTACGGTTCCTGCCCGTTGACGGTGGAGAAGGGCAAGGTGGTGCTGGCCGAGTTCGGCTACGGCGGCAAGCTGCTGCCGACCTTTCCCCTCGATCCCACCCGCGCGCGTCGCTCGATGTGGTTCCTCAAGGCCACGTTGCTGCCGTGGTTCTACTGGAACGGCATGCTCAAGGGCCGCGAGTGGCTGACCCGCCTGAGCAAGGTGGACTGAATGCTGCTGGCCAGTGTGTTGGGTGTATTGATGGGCCTGGTCATGGGCCTGACCGGAGCGGGCGGCGGTATTCTCGGGGTGCCGGCGCTGGTGCTGGGACTGGGGTTGACGATGACCCAGGCCGCGCCGGTGTCCTTGCTTGCAGTAGGCGCGGCGGCGGCGGTGGGGGCGATTGACGGCCTGCGCCATGGCCTGGTGCGTTATCGCGCCGCGTTATTGATCGCCTTGCTGGGCGCACTGTTTTCACCGCTCGGTGTGTTCGTCGCTCATCAACTGTCGGAGCCGGTGCTGATGGGCTTGTTCAGCGCCCTGATGGTGCTGGTGGCCTGGCGCATGGTGCGGCGCGAAAAGGTTGCAGCCGGCCCGAGTGACCATGGCGCGGCGTCCTGGGGCCAGAAGAACTGCATGCTCAACCAGCAGACCGGACGCCTGGCCTGGACCGCCAAATGCACTGCCACCCTGGCGGCACTGGGCGCGGTGACCGGCGCGGTCTCGGGTTTGCTCGGCGTGGGCGGCGGTTTTCTGATCGTACCGGCGTTCAAGCAACTCACCGATGTGCAGATGCGCGGGATCGTCGCGACCTCGTTGATGGTGGTCAGCCTGCTGTCGTTGATCGGTGTGGTGGGGGCCTTTCATGCCGGGGTGAACATCGAGCCGGTGGGCTGGGCATTTATTGTGGCGAGTATTGCCGGCATGTTGGCCGGACGCCGGTTGTGCTCGGTGATTCCCGCACGGGCCTTGCAAGTGGGGTTTGCCGGCTTGTGTGTACTGGTGGCGGCTGGAATGCTGATGAATGCTTTGCTCCGGACCTGATGATCGTTCCCACGCGGAGCGTGGGAACGATCAAAAAGGAACGATCGACTGAACAGTGTTGACCGTGCACGCTTGATAGATGGCGAGATGAACGTACCTCAGGTTACTGTTCTCCCAGTAATGGCTTCACCGGCCTTGCACGTCGGTTCATCAAGGTCACCGAATGGATAAATACACCCCCCACACCTGGCAGCCCCACGAGCGGCCAAGCCTGCCCGGTTCGCCGTCGACGCCGCTGCACCCCACCCACAAACGCTGGCTGTTTGCGCTGGTGGGTGTGCTGGTGGCAATCACGGGTGGCCTGGGCAACGCGCTGGTTATCGCCAACCTGCAATACCTGCAAGGCGCCCTGGGCGCGACCACGGCGGAAATGGCCTGGCTACCCGCCGCCTATGTGATGACCAACGTGTGCATGAACCTGCTGCTGGTGAAGTTTCGCCAGCAGTTCGGCCTGCGGGCGTTTACCGAAGTGTTCCTGGTGTTGTATGCGCTGGTGACCTTCGGCCACTTGTTCGTCAACGACCTCAACTCGGCCATCGCCGTGCGGGCGGCCCACGGCATGGTGGGGGCGGCGCTGAGTTCGTTGGGCTTGTACTACATGATCCAGGCGTTCCCGGCCAAGTGGCGCCTCAAAGCCCTGGTGCTGGGGCTGGGCACCGCGCAGCTTGCGCTACCCCTGGCGCGGCTGTTCTCCGAAGATTTGCTGCAAATCGCCGAATGGCGTGGCTTGTATCTGTTCGAGCTGGGCCTGGCGCTGATCTGCCTGGGCTGTGTGTTCCTGCTGAAATTGCCGCCCGGCGACCGGTTCAAGACCTTCGAAAAGCTCGACTTCCTCACCTTTGCGATCCTGGCCACCGGCGTTGCCTTGCTCTGCGCGGTGTTGTCCCTGGGGCGCATCGACTGGTGGCTGGAAGCGCCCTGGATCGGCATCGCCTCGGCCTGTTCGCTGGTGCTGATCATGGCCGGGTTGGCCATCGAGCATAACCGCGCCAACCCGCTGCTGATGACCCGCTGGCTGGGCAGCGGCACCATGATTCGCCTGGCCTTGGCGGTGATCCTGATTCGGATGGTGCTGTCGGAACAATCCACCGGCGCGGTGGGTTTCATGCAGATGCTGAACATGAGTTACCAGCAGATGCACACCTTGTACGTGGTGATGCTGGCCGGGGCGATTGCCGGGCTGGTGGTCAGCGCCTTGACGATCAACCCGGCGCATCTGTTGATGCCGCTGATCATTTCCCTGGCGCTGATGGCGACGGGGTCGGTGATGGACAGTTTTTCCAGCAACCTGACGCGGCCGCAGAACCTGTATATCAGCCAGTTCCTGCTGGGCTTCGGCGGGACCTTCTTTCTCGGGCCGACCATGGTGCTGGGCACCAAGAATGTATTGACCAACCCGCGCAACCTGGTGAGTTTTTCGGTGATGTTCGGGATTTGCCAGAACCTCGGCGGCCTGATCGGCGCGGCACTGCTCGGCACGTTCCAGATCGTGCGCGAGAAGTACCATTCGAGCATGATCGTCGAGCACCTGACCTTGCTCGACCCCCGTGTGGCGGCGCGGGTGCAGAGTGGTGGCTCGGCCTATGGCGGCATCATCGCCGACCCGGAGCTGCGCAACCTCATGGGCATTCGCAGCCTGGCCACGGCGGCCACCCGCGAGGCGAACGTCATGGCGTACAACGATGTCTTCATGTTGATTGCGATTATCGCGATCCTGACCATGATCTGGATCTTTATCCGCAGCCTGTGGCTGATGAGCACCACCAAAGCAGCAACCCCTCCTGTTCAACCTGTCGGCGCCTCTTCATGACCGAACCCACGACCACGACCACCAACGCTATCGCTTCCACGCCCGAGGGCACCACGCCACCGGGCGCCGCCGTGACCGAGCCGCGTTCATTGCGAGTGCGCATCCTTTCGTCCCTGGGCTTTGCCGCCGTTGCCATTGTCGGCGTGCTGATCGTGCTGTACGCGTGGCAACTGCCGCCGTTCAGCAGCGCCGTGGAAACCACCGAAAACGCCCTGGTGCGTGGGCAGGTGACGATCATCGGCCCGCAGCTCAGCGGCTACGTTTTCGAAGTGCCGGTGCAGGATTTCCAGTATGTGAAAGCCGGTGACCTGCTGGTGCGCCTCGATGATCGCATCTACAAGCAGCGCCTGGACCAGGCCCTGGCGCAACTGGCGGTGCAAAAGGCTTCGCTGGCCAATGTGGTGCAGCAACGCAACAGCGCCGAAGCGACCATCAAGCTGCGTCAGGCTGCGCTGGTCGACAGCCAGGCCCAGGCGCGCAAAAGCACCGCCGACCTGCGCCGCAATGAAGAATTGATCAGCGACGGCTCGGTGTCCAAGCGTGAGCTGGACGTGACCCGCGCCGCTAATGCCCAGACGGTCGCTGCCGTGGCCCAGGCCCAGGCCAGCCTGGAAATCGCGCGGCAGGACCTGCAAACGGTGATCGTCAATCGCGGCTCCCTGGAGGCGGCGGTGGCCAGCGCGGAGGCGGCGGTGGAGTTGGCGCGGATCGACCTGTCCAACACCCGCATCACCGCGCCCCGGGATGGTCAGTTGGGGCAGATTGGCGTGCGCCTCGGGGCCTACGTCAACTCTGGCGCGCAGTTGATGGCGCTGGTGCCCAAGCAGTTGTGGGTGATTGCCAATATGAAAGAAACCCAGATGGACAATGTGCAGGTTGGCCAGCCGGTGACGTTTACCGTGGATGCGCTGAACCACCGCAGGTTTCACGGCACGGTGCAGCATATTTCCCCGGCGACCGGCTCGGAGTTCAGCCTGTTGCAGGCGGACAACGCCACCGGCAACTTCGTCAAGATCGCCCAGCGCGTGCCGGTGCGGATCACCGTGGACCCGGACCAGGCCGAGAGTGAACGGTTGCGGCCGGGGTTGTCGGTGGTGGTAAGTATCGACACGGCAGGGCGCCTGAAAAACAGTCCGCCCTGACCCTGGCACAACAGGGAGCAAAATGTGGGAGGGGGCTTGCCCCCGATGGCGGTGTGTCAGTCAAAGATGCTCAGACTGACACACTGCAAGCCCACAACCCGCGCTCGTCGCCAATTTCGACGTCAATGACCTTGCGCATGTGCGCCTGGTCAACTTTGATTTCCAGCGCGTGCGCGGCGCTGCTGCCGCTAGAGGATGAAGCGCGGTTCGGGCAGCCCCTGGACGCCTGGGTTGAGGGCGAACACGCCGCCGGACAGCGACTGCTCACTCGGGTCGTCACGGATCGAGGTGACGTACAGGGTGTCCAGGCGACTGCCGCCAAAGGCGCACATGGTGGGTTTTTTGACCGGTACGTGATGGGACTGGTCGAGGCGACCGTCCGGGGTGAAGCGGTGCACCAAACCGGCGTCGTTGGCGCAGATCCAGTAGCAGCCGTCCGCGTCTACCGCCGCACCGTCGGGCCGACCGAGGTGTCGATGCATGTCGACAAACACGCGGCGGTTGGACGGCGTGCCGGTATCAATGTCGTAGTCGAAGGCCCAGATTTGTTGCACCAACGGGTGTGAATCCGAGGCGTACATCGTACGGCCGTCGGGGCTGAAGGCCAGGCCGTTCAAGGTAATGAAACCGTCCAGTTGGGCATGGGGCGCCGAGCCGGCTGCGTAGCGATACAAGATGCCTTCGGCGGCGTTCAGGCCCATGTTCAGCACCATGCTGCCGGCCCAGAAACGGCCCTGGCGGTCGCAACGCCCATCGTTGAGGCGCATGTCCGGGCGTGGATGCGTGACACTTGCCAGGGGTGTGGTGTCGAGACTGCCATCGCTGTGCGGGGTCAGCTGGAAAAACCCGGACTCCATGCCGGCGATCCAATTGCCTGTGTCAGTGCGAGCAATACAGGCGAGCATCTGCGCGGCTTGCCACGTTGCGACCTGGCCCGTGGCGGCGTTCCAGCGCTGCAGCCGACCGTTGGGGATATCCACCCAGTACAGGGCATTTTCCTCGGGCACCCACACCGGGCATTCGCCGACGGCGTTGCGGGCGTTGACAATCAATTCTGCACTCATCGCCACTCATTCCCTTGGGTTACGTGAACTCAGTCACCGAACGGGCCTGCCGCGCAGAACGCGCCGCCCTGATAGATTCTGGCCGGGTCATTGTCAGCCACCGGCGGCTGGGCCTCGACCTGGGCGCGGAACACTTCGGAGCTGTCCTTGGGGGCAAAACCCAGGTGCGCGGCGTAGCGGTTGTCCCACCAGGTGTCGAGGTTGTCCGACATGCCGTAGACCACGGTGTGCCCCACGTCTGGGGTGTACAGCGCGCGTTCGAGCAGTTGGGTCAGGTCGTCGAAGCTCAGCCAGGTGTGCATCATCCGGCGGTTCTGTGGTTGCGGGAACGACGAGCCGATACGGATGCTCACGGTCTGGATGCCGTAGCGATCGAAGTAGAAACTGGCCATGTCTTCGCCATAGGACTTGGACAGGCCGTAATAGCTGTCCGGACGGCGCGGTGAATGGGCATCGAGTTGTTCGCCCTGCTTGTAGAAGCCGATCACGTGATTGGAGCTGGCGAAGATCACACGCTTGACCCCATGACGGCGCGCGGCTTCGTAGATGTGGAAGACGCCACTGATATTGGCACCGAGCACTTCTTCAAAGGGACGCTCCACCGACACGCCGCCAAAGTGCAGGATCGCATCGACGCCTTCCACCAGATGGTGCACGGCGTGTTTGTCGGAAAGATCGCAGGGTTGCACTTCTTCATGGGCGGCGGCGGGGGCCATGTCGGCGATGTCTGACAAGCGCAGCACAGTGGCGTAGGGACGCATGCGTTCGCGCAGGACTTTACCCAGGCCACCGGCGGCGCCGGTAAGCAGGATGCGGTTGAAAGGAGTAGGCGTGGTGGTGGTCATGGGCATTCCGATTTTTGTTGTAGGTTGTCGTATGACTATGCGGAAATAGTGTGAGGGATTCCCTGTGTTGTCAACGCCCATCCAGCCAGTGAGATCAAAGGTGGGAGGGACGGCCTGCAAATACATCGTTCACTGGCCACCGCTGGCTTTTGTAGGAGCGAGCTTGCTCGCGAAAAACTCACAGGCACTGCGTTCATTCAGGAAGCACGCGTTATCGTTGATATTTTTCGCGAGCAAGAGCTAGGCGCCCCCCTCGCTCCTACAGAGGGCGGTGTATGCCCTCCCGCATTTGAATGGAGTACGACGTGGGAATTCCCGGTTCAGCCGGCAATGACCATTGGCGGCAGCGTGCCCAACAGCGATACAACGGCTACTGCTGCAACACCTAGTAGCCATTCCGTCATCACACTGGCCTTCAAGCTGCTCACGCGCTGTTCGCACTGTTCCAGGCGCAACCGATTGAGCAAGGCCAGCGCCAACATGCCCCCTACCAACAGCACTTTGATCAGCAGGATCAAGGCAAAGCCTTCGAACAGCGGGCTAGGCCACCATTGGCCGGTGAGCACGCGTACATTGATCAGACCGGTCACCAGCAGGCCTGCCACCAAGGCGTAGCCCACGCCGCTGAAGCGCCGCAGGATTGGCTGCAGCGCAAGCGGCGGTGTCTGGCGCAGGATCAATACCAGCAACAGCAGCCCACCCAGCCAGGCGCCGACGCTTGCCAAGTGCACCACCTGATTGAAGATCAGCAGTTGCCCGCTGAGCCCATCGAGCATGGCGCCGTGGCCCACTGGTGCCAGGGTCACCAGCATCAGCGCTGTCAGCGGCAGGCGCAGCGCCGGCCAGGGCTTGATCAGCACGATCACCAGCAGCAGGTTCAGCAGCAGGTGCCAGGTCCACACCTGGCCGAAGAAGGTCTTGCCCAACACCAGCTGGACGGTCGCCGGTTGCAGCGCCGCGTCCCAACCGCCGGCCATGCTGGCGGTGATCAACAACAGCCACGCGATCCCGGAACCTAGCCCCACACAGGCCAGGCCACGGGTGATGCGCAACAGTTGCCGGTCGAGTGCCGGTAGCGCAGCCGTCCCGAGCAGCAGAGGCCTGAACACACAGGCCCCGAACATCAGCAGCGCGACGATGAAATGCAGGAAGCGGCACAGCACCAGCAGGGTTGCCATGAATTATTGGCCGACCTTGAAGCTGTAAGTGCCTTCGCTTTTGTGGGTGTCGACGGACACCGCATGCCATTCGACTTTGTAAGTGCCGGCCGCCAACGGAGCGGCAGGGGTGACCACCAGGGTTTTCTTGTCGGTGTCCGGGGTTTCCAGGCCCTTGATCGCGATTTCCGTGCCGTCCTTGCTCAGGGACACCTTGGTGAAGGTCGCTTCGACGCCTTCGCTGAATGTCAGGCGCAACTCTTTCGGCGCGGTCACGCTGCTGTCTTTGGCTGGCGTGGCGCTTTCAAGGTGCGCATGGGCAAATGCCGCGGACGCGCCCAGCAGGGAAGCGAGCAGGGCGACGGTTGTCAGGGACTTCTTGATCAACATTGTTCAATACCAATCAGAGGATAGAAGGCGCCAGTGTACGAAGTTTCGGTTCGGCGTGTCGCCCCGATCTAGAGCCGATGGTAGTCTCTAGGTCGTGTTGTTGTCAGGGAGCCCTTATGGGCAATCACAAGATCGGCATTCGACGGGTCAACGTCGAGAAAATCCTGCTGGCGGCGGAGAAGGTCTTCGCTGAAAAAGGCTATGGCAGCACCGCCATGGCCGACATCGCCAAAGAGGCGCAACTGCCGCGCTCGAATCTGCATTACTACTTCACCACCAAGAGCGAGCTGTACAGCGCGGTGCTGTTCGACCTGCTGGAGGTGTGGAAACAGGACGCCCTGAGTTTCGAAACCTTCGATGACCCGCGCGTGGTGCTCAGCAGCTACATTCGCGCCAAGATGCAGCGCTCGCGCACGCGGCCTTATGGCTCGAAAGTCTGGGCCAATGAAATCATCCACGGCGCGCCGACCCTCGGTGAGGCGCTGGATGAAAGCCTGTACGACTGGGCCAAGATGAAGGAAGCGAAAATCCGCCAGTGGGTGCAGGACAAACGCATCCTGCCGCTGGAGCCGTCGAGCCTGCTGTATATGATCTGGGCGTCGACCCAGCACTATGCCGACTTCGATCACCAGGTGAATATCCTGAATGATCACCAGCCGTTGTCGGATATGCAGTTTGAGCGGGCGATTCAGACGGTGACCGGGGTGATATTGCGCGGGATTGGGTTGCAGCCTTGAGTTTTGTAGTGGGGCTGAAGGCCTCATCGGGGCATAGGTATCTACACAACTCAGCAGCGCCCAACCGTAACCACGATGCGAAGCGAGTCGCTCTTGATCTGCTTTTGATCCTAGGCGCCCCGTTAAACCACGCTGGCCGAACGCAGGCTTGAATCCGTGGGTAACCCGGCAGGACGCCGGGT
>NZ_CVTX01000173.1:0-28882 GCF_900005715.1 Pseudomonas sp. 34 E 7 | reverse complement strand
CACACCGAGCATTAGCGAGGTGCCGAGTGGTGGGGCAAGAGCGTTTTGCTTACTTTTGCGCTTTTCAAAAGTGAGCCGCTGTAAAAGCGGAACCGTTAGCAGTCGTTACCGCAGAAACGGATATGTACTCGGTCCAATCCAACATCCTGGTCGGCCCAGAGGCCGCCATCGGGGGCAAGCCCCCTCCCACATTGGATCTATGTGAACCCGATCAAGTGTGGGAGGGGGCTTGCCCCCGATGGCGGTCTACAGGCCTACACCGCCTCCCGATAAGGATTGCGCGGGTCCTGGGTCCAGTTCAAAAACGGCTTGCCCGTGTCGATCGGCACCATCTCGATGCAGTCGGCCACCGGGCAGGTGATCTGGCACAGATTGCAGCCCACGCACTCGTCATCAATCACCTCATATTGATGCGTACCATCGGCCTGCTTCAAACTGGCGATGGCCTGGTGCGAGGTGTCCTCGCAGGCGATATGGCAACGCCCGCAGCCAATGCACGCTTGCTGGTCAATCTTCGCAATCACCTGGTAGTTGATATCCAGGTATTTCCAGTCGGTGGTATTGCCCACCGCGCGCCCGGAAAACTCCTGCAAGCTGGTGTAACCCTGGCTGTCCATCCACCGCGACAAGCCATCCTTCATTTCTTCCACGATGCGAAACCCATGCAGCATCGCCGCCGTGCATACCTGCACCGCGCCGCAGCCCAGGGCGACGAATTCCGCCGCGTCACGCCAGTTACCGATGCCGCCGATACCGCAGATCGGCAGGCCCTGGGTCTGCGGGTCGCGGGCGATTTCGGCGACCATGTTCAAGGCAATCGGTTTGACCGCCGAGCCGCAATAGCCGCCATGGGTGCTTTGCGTGCCGACCACCGGCAGGGCGACCATGCGTTCGAGGTCGACGCTGGTGATGGAGTTGATGGTGTTGATCAGCGACACCGCATCGGCGCCGCCACGATACGCCGCGCGCGCGGCCACGCGGATGTCGGTGATGTTGGGCGTGAGCTTGACGATCACCGGCAGTGAGCAATAGGTCTTGCACCAGCGCGTCACCTGTTCCACATACTCCGGCACCTGGCCGACCGCCGCGCCCATGCCGCGTTCGGGCATGCCATGGGGGCAGCCGAAATTCAGCTCGATGCCGTCGCAACCGGTGGCTTCTACCAGCGGCAGGATGTTTTTCCAGGATTGCTCGACACAAGGCACCATCAGCGACACGATCAGCGCGCGGTCCGGCCAGTCCTTTTTGACCTGGGTGATTTCGCGCAGGTTGATCTCCAGGGAACGGTCGGTGATCAGCTCGATATTATTGATACCCAGCACTTCGCGATTGGCCCCGTAGTGGGCCGAATAGCGCGACGACACGTTGACCGCCGCCGGGTCTTCACCCAGGGTTTTCCACACCACGCCGCCCCAGCCGGCCTCGAACGCGCGCACCACGTTGTAGGCTTTGTCGGTGGGGGGAGCGGAGGCCAGCCAGAACGGGTTGGGGGCTTTGATACCGGCGAATACAATCGACAGATCGGCCATTATGCGGCCTCCACATTGAGCATGAGTTGGGCATGCATGGCCTCGGCGGCCAGCTTGCCGTGTTGCACCGCCTGCACGGTGAGGTCCTGGCCGAGGCTGACGCAATCACCGCCGGCATAGACCCCGGGAATGCTGGTGCGCAGGTGTTCGTCGACAAAGATGCGTTCGCCTACGCGATGCAGCTGCCGGGCCAGTGGGTCGTGCAGCGCTGCGTTGTCAAAGCCTTGGCCGATGGCCTTGAAGATCGCGTCGGCGGCCAGTTCGAACGTTTCGCCGGTGGGCTGCAGGCGACCGTTCTCCATGTGTGTGCGGGCAAAGCGCATGCCGCGGACTCGGCCCTCGTCGTCAAGCAACACCTCTTCGGGCTGGGCCCAGGTCAACAGGCGTACCTGATTGGCCTTGGCAATGTCCTGTTCATGCTGGGTCGCGCCCATGTCGGCGACACCACGGCGGTACACGAGGTTGACGTCGCGGGCGCCGAGGCGCGCCATTTGCACGGCCATGTCGATGGCGGTGTTGCCGGCGCCAAGCACGATGCAGCGGTCGGCCAACGGCAGTTGAGTGAGGTCGTCGGCTTGGCGCAGTTCGCGGATGTAGTCGGTGGCGGCGAGCAGGCCGGGGGCGTCCTCGTGGGACAGGCCCAGGTGTTTGCTGGCCGCCAGGCCGAGGCCGAGGAACACCGCATCGAATTGCGTGTGCAGCTCGCTCAAGGTGAGGTTGTCGCCCAGGCGCTGGCCGTGACGCAGCTCGATGCCGCCGATTTGCAGGAGGAAATCCAATTCCTTCTGGGCGAAGTCGTCCACCAGCTTGTACTTGGCGATGCCGTATTCATTCAGGCCGCCGGCTTTTTCCCGGGCTTCGAAGATCACCACGTCATGACCCTGCAAGGCGGACCGGTGGGCGCAGGCCAGACCGGCAGGCCCTGCGCCGACTACGGCGATACGTTTACCGGTGGGCGCGGCGCGTTGGAAAGGGTGTTCGCTGAAATGGGCGTTGTCCACCGCGTAGCGTTGCAGCAGGCCGATCAGCACCGGGGCGCATTCTTCGGCGTTATTGCGCACGCAGGCTTGCTGGCAGAGGATCTCCGTGGGGCAGACGCGCGCGCAACTGCCGCCCAGGATGTTGGCCGAGAGGATTTTCTGCGCGGCGCCTTGCACGTTTTCGGTGTGGATATGGCGGATGAACGAGGGGATATCAATGTCGCTGGGGCACGCGTTCACGCACGGTGCGTCGTAGCAATACAGACAGCGCGAGGCTTCCAGTCGGGCCTGGCGGTCGTTGAGGGGCGGTGCCAGATCGGTGAACTGACTGGCGAGGGTGGCCCCGTCTTCGCGGGGGTGGGGGAGGTGGGTCAGGGTCTGGATCACGGTAGTGGCCTCACGGTTTTTTTGGATTGCCTCTAAGTGGGCATTTTTGTTGCCTTGGACGATCGTTCCCACGCTCTGCGTGGGAATGCCTCGTTGGACGCTCTGCGTCCGCTCTTGGGACGCGGAGCGTCCCTGGCTGCATTCCCACGCAGAGCGTGGGAACGATCAACGATCAATGTGGGAGGGGGCTTGCCCCCGATGGCGGTTTCAGCGGTTCACAGCCACTGGCTTGGACAGCGCTGCCCGCTTGCTCAGCTGTTCAAACACCGACGGATACGCCGGCCGTTCCACATACCGCCCGGCACCCCGCTCGGCGCGCAGGTCGCCATCGGCCCAGACCAGCTTGCCCTGGCTGATGGTGTGGCTCGGCACGCCGCGTACGGTCTTGCCTTCGAAGATGTTGAAGTCGACTTGCTGATGATGGGTCTTGGCGGAAATCGTGCGCGTGCCCTGCGGGTCCCACAGCACCAGGTCGGCATCGGCGCCCACGCGGATCGCGCCTTTGCGCGGGTAGAGGTTGAAGATCTTCGCGGTGTTGGTGGACGTCAGTGCGACGAATTCCTGCATCGACAGGCGCCCGGTGTTGACGCCCTCGTGCCACAGCAGCGCCATGCGGTCTTCGATGCCGGCGGTGCCGTTGGGAATCTTGCTGAAGTCGTCACGCCCGACGGCCTTTTGTTCGGCGCAAAAGCAGCAGTGGTCGGTGGCGGTGGTGTGCAGGTTGCCCGATTGCAGACCGCGCCAGAGTGCCTCCTGATGCCCGCGCGGACGGAACGGCGGGCTCATCACGTAGCCGGCGGCGGTCTGCCAGTCGGGATGCTGATAGACGCTGTCGTCCAGCAACAAATGGCCGGCGAGCACTTCGCCGTAGACCGCCTGGCCCTTGCCCCGCGCATAGGTGATTTCGTCCAGTGCTTCCTGGGTGGAGACGTGCACCAGGTACAGCGGCGTGCCGAGGGTCTCGGCAATGCGGATCGCCCGGCTGGCCGCTTCGCCTTCCACCTGGGAAGGGCGCGACAGCGGATGCGCTTCCGGCCCGGTGATGCCCTGGGCCAGCAATTTGCGTTGCAGGTGGTAGACCAGCTCGCCGTTTTCCGCATGGACCGTGGGCACCGCGCCCAGTTCGAGGCAGCGCTCGAAACTGGCCACCAGGGTGTCGTCCGCCGCCATGATCGCGTTCTTGTAGGCCATGAAATGCTTGAAGCTGTTGATGCCATGGTGGCTGACCAGTTCGGCCATTTCCTCGCGTACCTGGTCGCTCCACCAGGTGATCGCCACATGAAAGCCGTAGTCGGACGCCGACTTCTCGGCCCAGCCGCGCCATTGGTGGAACGCCTCCATCAAGGACTGCTGCGGGTTGGGAATCACGAAGTCGATGATCGAGGTGGTCCCGCCTGCCAGGCCCGCCGCCGTGCCACTGAAAAAGTCTTCACTGGCCACAGTGCCCATGAACGGCAGTTGCATATGGGTATGGGGATCGATGCCGCCGGGCATCAAGTATTGGCCGCTGCCATCGAGTGTTGCAGCGCCGGCGGGAATATCCAGGTCCGTGCCGATCGCACGTATCAGACCGTCTGCGCAAAACACATCGGCGCGGTAACTTTCATCATGGGTAATAACGGTGGCGCCACGGATCAACAGCGACATGTCGAGTTCCTCACAGGCTTGACCGGCTTGTGCCAGTTCTAAGTGTTGTAATACCGTTCGCCGACGGCGGGTTAATTCCTGTCATCGGTGACAGGAATAGAAACTAGCCCGAGTTTTTCGATTGGGCAAGAATATTTTTATTCGTCTTTTGTATGATTTAACTATTTGATTTGTATCGATAAAAATCAAAAATCACCAAAATGAAGCAACCAGTTACCATTTTGACGCACTTGACAGGTTGCTGATTTGAGCAACATTTCTTATTGCAAATCAGCCGCTTGAGAGACAGCGCTTGACGAGGCCGGTAAATAAAAATAATTGTGTTGCACCAGATTGAGTCCTGAAGGTTCGGATAACTTTCCTGTTGTGGCGCCTGAGTCGCACGGCAAGTTCCGAAGATGCCCTCGGGCAATCGGATAAAGCTGATAAACATCAGCCAGTTATATATGCAGTGTGGGTCGCGAAGCAGTTGTCGGCACGGTAATTGAGTGCAGTGGCGGCTGGCCGGGCCTGAGATGTCATGTTGTCTACGAGGTACTCCGGCCACCTGCCTTAACCGTGCAGGTGAGCAACAATAATTTTAAAAAAACCGTGGAGCGGCCATGCAACAGAACAGATCGCAAGTCACCGAACGCAACGGCCTGTACGAACTCGACGCCGGCCCCGACGTCCTCGACAGCCCGCGCTACAACCACGACATGGCACCGACCAAGGTGCACGAACGCACTTGGAACAAGTGGCATATCACGGCGCTGTGGGTCGGCATGTCGATCTGTGTGCCCACCTACACCCTGGGCGGTGTGCTCACCGCGTACTTCGGCCTGTCGGTGGGCGAAGCGCTGATGGCGATTTTGCTGGCCAACATTGTGGTTCTTATCCCACTGACGCTTAACGCATTTCCGGGTACGAAGTACGGCATTCCCTTTCCGGTGCTGTTGCGCTCATCGTTCGGCATCCTGGGCTCCAATGTGCCGTGCCTGATCCGTGCGCTGGTGGCGTGCGGCTGGTTTGGCATCCAGACGATGTTCGGCGGGCTGGCGATTCATCTGTTTCTTGGCTCGATTTTCGAGGGCTGGAAGTCCCTCGGCGGCACCGGCGAGGTGATCGGGTTCATGCTTTTCTGGTGCCTGAATCTGTGGGTGGTGTTGCGTGGCGCCGAGTCGATCAAGCGCCTGGAAACCCTGTCGGCGCCGTTGCTGGTTGCCGTGGGCGTTGGCTTGCTGGTGTGGGCGATGCCGAATGTGTCGATCAGCGAGCTGATGGCGATCCCGCCCAAGCGTCCCGAAGGGGCGAGTCTCAGCGGTTATTTCATGGCCGGCCTCACCGCAATGGTGGGGTTCTGGGCCACGTTGTCGCTGAATATCCCTGACTTCAGCCGCTATGCCAAAAGCCAGAAGGACCAGATCCTCGGGCAGATTTTCGGCTTGCCGCTGACCATGTTCCTGTTCGCCGCCCTGGGCGTGATCATGACCGCCGCTTCGGTAAAACTGGTGGGCGTCAGCGTGTCCGACCCGGTCACCCTGATCGGGCATATCCAGAGCCCGGTGTGGGTCGCCGTCGCCATGGCGTTGATCATCATCGCCACCTTGTCGACCAACACGGCGGCGAACATCGTTTCGCCGACCAACGACTTTCAGAACATCGCGCCCAAGCTGATCAACCGCACCACGGCGGTGATTCTGACCGGTCTGGTGGGGTTGGCGCTGATGGCCCATGAGCTGCTGAAAAAACTCGGACTGATCGTGTCCGATGTCAGCCTGGAGACGGTGTATTCCAATTGGTTGCTCGGTTACTCCAGCCTGCTGGGACCGATCGCCGGGATCATGGTGGTGGACTACTTCATCACCCGCAGGCAGCAACTGGACCTGGCGGGACTCTACCGGGACGACGTGTACCCGGCCTGGAACTGGAGCGGGTTTATCGCATTCGGCGTACCGGTGGTGCTGACCTTGCTGTCCCTGGGCAGCGATGCGTTCAGCTGGTTCTACAGCTACGGCTGGTTTACCGGTTCGGCGTTGGGCGGGGTGCTGTATTACGCGCTGAACGCCAGACGCGCGATCACTCCAGTCGTAGCCAAATCATCTATGTGAACACGGTCAAAAATGTGGGAGGGGGCAAGCCCCCTCCCACATTTTGACCAGCTTTCACTGTTGGAATCGTGTCAATTCAAGCCTGAGGAGATCCCCCCATGAACGCTGCCCTCGACGTTCTGCAATCGACCCATCAGCACATCAACCGCGACCGTTTGTGGCAGTCGCTGATGGACCTGGCCAAGCTCGGCGCCACCCCCAAGGGCGGGGTGTGCCGCCTGGCCCTCACCGACCTCGACCGCAAGGCCCGCGACCTGTTCGTGCAATGGTGCGAGGAGGCCGGCTGTACCGTGTCTGTCGACGGCATCGGCAATATTTTCGCCCGGCGTCCGGGGCGCAACCCCGACCTGCCGCCAGTGATGACCGGCAGCCATATCGACACCCAGCCCACCGGCGGCAAGTTCGACGGTTGCTTCGGCGTGTTGGCCGGTGTGGAAGTGCTGCGCACCCTCAACGACCTCAAGCTCGAAACCGAGGCGCCGCTGGAAGTGGTGGTGTGGACCAACGAAGAAGGCTCGCGCTTTCCACCGTGCATGATGGGCTCCGGGGTGTTCGCCGAGAAGTTCAGCCTGGCCGACACCCTGGCCAAGGTGGATGTGGACGGCATTTCGGTTGGCGATGCGCTGAACGCCATCGGCTATGCGGGCACGCGTGCCGAGAGCGGGCACAAAGTCGGTGCTTATTTCGAAGCGCATATCGAACAAGGGCCGATTCTCGAAGATGAGAAAAAAACCATCGGCGTGGTACTCGGAGCCCTCGGGCAGAAGTGGTTCGACCTGAAGTTGCGGGGCGTTGAAGCGCACGCGGGGCCGACGCCGATGCACCTGCGCAAGGATGCTCTGGTAGGCGCGGCAGCGGTGGTGGCCGCCGTCAACGCCGCAGCACTGGAACACCAGCCGCATGCCTGCGGGACCGTGGGTTGCCTGCAGGCGTATCCCGGTTCGCGCAATGTGATTCCCGGCGAAGTGCGCATGACCCTGGATTTTCGTCACCTGGAGCCGGCACGCCTGGATTCGATGATTGCCCAGGTGCGCCAGGTGATCGATGCAACCTGCGACAAACATGGCTTGAGCTTTGAACTGGAACCTACCGCCGACTTCCCGCCGCTGTTCTTCGACCAAGGCTGCGTGGACGCCGTGCGCGACGCGGCCAATGGCTTGGGGTTGTCGCACATGGACATTGTCAGCGGGGCAGGGCACGACGCGATTTTCGTCGCCGAGCTGGGCCCGGCGGGAATGATCTTTGTGCCGTGTGAGGGTGGTATCAGCCATAACGAAATCGAGAATGCCGCGCCGGATGATTTGGCGGCGGGGTGTGCGGTGTTGTTGAGGGCCATGGTGGCGGCTTCGGCAGCCATCGCCAGCGGCAAGCTTGCGGCTTGAAATGTGGGAGGGGGCTTGCTCCCGATGGCGGTGGGTCAGTCAATAAATCTGCTACTGATACACCGTTATCGGGAGCAAGCCCCCTCCCACAGTTAACTGTGTTGTGTCAGATAGTCCCGATAGGTACTAGACCCAAATTGCATCCCACAAAGGATAGTCCCCGATCCGCTCGACCAACCCTGCTCGCAATGGATTGGCCACTACATAGCGGGCCATTTTCACCAGGTCATCTTCTTTGCGCAGCGCCCGGTCGTGGAAGCTTTCCTGCCATAGCCGGCCCTTGCGTCCGGTGGCGCCGTTGACGGTTCGTGTGCTTCTGGATTTTACCTGGCACATCAGGTCTGCCAGCGAGCCTTTTTTCAGCTCGAGGATCCAGTGGAAATGGTCGGGCATGATGACCCATGCCAGGGAGTTCGCCAGCCCTTGGTGCTGAGCGATTCGAAATTGCCGGACCACCAGGCGCCCGAGGTGAAAGTCGCTGAACAGGCGAATGCGTTCATGGGTATTGGTGGTAATCAAGTAGATGCGATTCGGTTCGCTGATTCGGCCGATGCGCAGGCGATGTGAAGCGGGTAGATCAGGCATTCCCTGGCCTCTCTGCTAAGTGGACTCTGAGAGGCTAGGAGGGGTGGGCTGAATGTGATGTGCAGGCTTTTGGCAGGATGTGTCTGGAAGGGCGCTATCGGGAGCAAGCCCCCTCCCACAGGGGGCCTGCAGTGTTCATACATTGTGTGTCTGGCACGGAACCAGTGTGGGAGGGGGCTTGCTCCCGATGAGGCCGTAACAGGCGCTGCCGTCAGTGCGTCTGCCCCTCGCTTCCAGGTTGCCACCCACCCCCCAACGCCGTCACCAACCCCACGCTCGCCTGCAACTGCCGTGTCTGCACCGCCTGCAAGGTTCGCTGCGCCTGCAAGGCCGCCGTCTGCGCGGTGACCACATCCAGATAACTCACGGCTCCCGCCTCATAGCTGTTCATCGCCAGCGCCTGGGTGTGTTGCGCTGCATCCGCTGCTGCCTGTTCGTCCTGGGCCTGCTGCTGCAAGTCGCGCAGTTGTGCGAGGTTGTCTTCCACCTCACGCACGGCTTTCAACACCTGGCTGCGGTACTGCGCCGATGCTTCTTCAAATTCGGCCCTGGCCTGGCGTTCGTTGGCGCTCAAGCGTCCGCCATCAAGGATGGGCAGGTTCATCAACGGCCCCAGCGCCCAATAGCGATTGCCCGCTGAAAGCAGGTTGCCCACGCCCTGCGTCTGGCCGCCAATCAACCCGGTCAGACTGAAGTCCGGATACCACGCGGCCTTGGCCACGCCGATAGAGGCATTGGCTGCAAACACTCGCCGTTCCGCCGCCGCAATATCCGGGCGGCGTTGCAGCAGGTGGCTGGGCAGTTGCGCTGGAATCCCTGGCAAGGCCATCAACTGCGGGCTGGCTGGCAATGAAAAGTTACTGGCCGCGACGCCGACCAATTCGCCGATGGCATGCTCGGTGAGGTTGCGCTGCCCACGCACTTCATCCAGTTGCGCCCTGGCCTCGGCCAGTTGATTTTGCGCACGGGTAAGGTCCAGTTCCGAGGCGATCTGCCCCTCATAACGGCTACGGGTGAGTTGCAGCGCCTGGCTGAAATCCTCCAGCGAGTGGGTGAGAATCCGACTCTGCGCATCCAGCCCGTTGAGTTGCACATACAGCGTTGCCAACTGCCGTTGCAGGCTCAGGCGCGCCACGGCCAAATCATCGCCGGATGCTTGCGCCTGGGCGTCGCCGGCCGCGACCTGGTTGCGGATTTTGCCCCACAGGTCCAGCTCGTAACTCAACGAGAATCCCGCGGTGTCGCTGTTGTACACCGACGGTTGCGTCGTGCCGCGCAACGGCCTCGAATCCGATTGGCGCTGGCGCAACGGCTGGGCGCTGGCGGTGAGCTGTGGAAACAGCCCTGCATGCAGTTGACTGGCATACGCCTGGGACGCATCGAAATGCGCCAGCGCCGCGGCCAGGTCGGGGTTGGCCGTGAGCAGTTGCTGCTGCAGCGCATCGAGCGTTGGGTCGTTGTACAGCTTCCACCACTGCGGCGCCAATGCGTCGGACGGCTGCGCGCTGTGCCACGGGCCGTCGCTGGTCTGTTCGCGGTAACCGGCCGGCAGGTCAACCGACGGCACGTGGTAGACGGGTGCCATGGAGCAGCCTTGCAAGGCCAGCAGCATCAGTGCCGCTAACGGGTTAAGCCTTGGGCGCATGGGCACCCCCGGTGGCGTCGGCCAGTTGTACCGTGTCGCCTTCGCGCAGGGCATCGGGTGGGTTGTCGATGATGCGGTCGGCGGGTTTCAGGCCCTGGTCGATCACCAGCCGTTCGCCCAGGTCCAGGCCGATATGAATGACTTGCAGGTGCACATGGTTGTGCCGGTCCAGCACCGCGACCTGGGTGCCCTGGGCGCGGAAGATCAGCGCGCTGGCGGGGATGCTCACGCCATGGGTGTCCGCCGGAATCGGCAAGGTCGCTTCGGCATAGTCGCCGGGCAGCAGTTCACCGTTAGGGTTGTCGACGACGAACTGCGCGAGCAGGGTGCCGGAGCGTCGGTCGATGGCCGTGGAGTCGCCGATCAGGCGCGCCTTGAAGTGCTCGCCCGGATGTTCGGGCACCGTCAGCTCGGCTTCCAGGCCTGGGTGGATCACCGCTGCGTAGTTCTGTGGCACCGGCACGTACAGGCGTAGCTGGTGGGTGTCGGCAAGGCTGAACAGTTCCGGATCGCTGTCGGTGTCGGCCTTGATCAACTGGCCGATGTCGGTATTGCGCGCGGTGATGGTGCCGGCGAAGGGCGCACGCAGGGTCTTGTAGCTTTCCAGTGCGCACAGCCGCGCATAGTCGGCGGCGGCCGCCTGGGCGTTGGCTTTGGCGGCGGCGGCATCCGAGGTTTTCTCATCGGCTTCCTGGCGCGACACGGAGTGGCTGGCCAGCAGGTTTTGCCAACGCGTTGCAGTGGTGGCGGCCAGGCGTGCATTGGCCTGTTCCTGGACCAGGTGGGCGTGGGTTTGCGCCAGTTGCTGGTCAAGGTCCGGGCTGTCGATCTGCGCGAGGATTTGCCCGGCCTTGACCTGGCTACCGATATCGACCTTCCAGTCCTTCAAATAGCCGCTGACCCGAGCATGGATCGGCGCCTTGCTCCAGGCCTCCAGGTGCGCCGGCAAGCGCAGGGTGTCGCCGCTGGCATTCTGTTTGGGCTGGAACACCCTCACCTGGGGGATGGCCGCGGTTTCGGTCCAGGCGGTCACCGCTTGTTCATGCAGCGTGCGGGCGTGCAAGCCGTTGGCGACCAACAGGGCGGCCAGGGTCAGGCCGCCGATACCCATGAGCATCAGACGCTTGCGCGAGGGTTTTTGATCAGACGACATGGGACGTTTCTCCAGCAATTGCGCGAGTAGGGTGACGACCGTGGACCAGGCTGAAGACCACGGGAACAAACAACAAGGTGGCGACGGTGGCGAAGATCAACCCACCGATCACGGCGCGGCCCAGCGGCGCGTTCTGTTCCTCGGACAGCGCCAGGGGCAGCATGCCGATGATCATCGCCAGGGCGGTCATGCACACCGGGCGAAAGCGCGTGTAACCGGCTTCCATCGCCGCTTTCAAGGCATCGCCATGTTCGGCCAGGCGTTCACGGCAGAAACTCACCACCAGGATCGAGTTGGCGGTGGCCACGCCCATGCACAGAATCGCGCCGGTCAGGGCCGGCACCGATAGCGAGGTGCCGCTGAGGAACAGCATCCACACGATCCCCGCCAATGCTGCGGGCAACGCAGTGATGATCACGAAGGGGTCGGCCCAGGATTGGAAGTTGACCACGATCAGCAGGTAGATCAACACCACGGCGCCGAGCAGGCCGAAGCTCAAGCCGCTGAACGCCTCGTGCAGCGCATCGATCTGCCCGTGCAGGCTGATCGTCGCGCCTTTGGGGCGCATGGACGCGGTGTCATCGAGGACTTTTTGCACATCCCGGGCGACGCCACCGAGGTCGCGGCCCTGCACGTTGGCGTACAGGTCCAGGGTGGGTTCGATGTTGTAGTGCGTCACCACCGCCGGGCTTTGTACCCGCGAAATAGTCGCCACGCCGCCGAGGATCTGGGACTGGCCATCGGCACCGGTCACCGGCAGGGCCTCCAGCGAAGGCAGGCTGTCGAGACGGTATTGCGGCGTCGCGGCCACGATCGAATAGGACACGCCATTGGCCGGATTCAGCCAGAACGTGGGCGCCACCTGGGAGCTGCCGGCGAGGGAGGCGACCATGCTGTTGGTCACGTCTTTTTCGGTGATGCCCAGGCCATTGGCGCGCAGGCGGTCGACATTCACCTGCAGCGACGGGTAACCGGTGGACTGCTGGATACGCAGGTCAGCGATGCCCGGTACGTGTTGCAGGCGCCGTTCGAGTTCCACGGCATAGGCGCGGTTTTCGGCATCGTTGCGCCCGGAAATCTTCACGTCCAGTGGTGCCGGCGCGCCGAAGTTGAGGATCTGGCTGCTGATGTCCGCCGGCAGGAACGCAAAGTGGCTGCCGGGGAAGCTTTGCGGCAGGGCCTCACGCAGTTTTTTCACGTAATCGGCGGTAGGCGCGTGGTCCTTTTTCAGCGTGACCTGGATATCGCCGTCCTGCGGGCCGATGGTGCCGCTGTTGCTGTAGGCCATGTCGATGCCGCTGAGCGGGATGCCGATGTTGTCGACGATCGTGTCCAGCGCTTGCGCCGGGATCACCTCGCGAATCCGCGCTTCGATGCGGTCGAACGCGGCGGCGCTTTCCTCGATGCGCGTACCCAGCGGCAGGCGCACATGCAGCGCCAGTGCACCGGCATCGGTCGCCGGAAAAAAATCCTGGCCCAGGCTCGGCAGCAGCACGAACGAGGCCAGCACACAGGCGAGGAACCCGACGATAAAGCGCTTGCGCGCGCCGAGTGCGAGCATCAGCAGGCCGTGGTAGGTGTCGCGGATATTCGAGAAATGCCGCTCGAACCCTTGCTGGAAATTCAGCACGGCTTGCAGCGCGGCATGGCGCGGCTTGCGGTGCTGTTCGCCCTCGTGGTGGTTGATGAATGGGTCTTCCGGATGATGCCCCAGGCCTTGCTCCGGTGCGTGGGGCTTGAGCAGAAACATCGCCAGCGTCGGCACCAGGGTGCGCGAGAGAATGAACGAACTGGCCATGGCAAAGATCACCGCCAGCGCCATCGGCCGGAACAGATACCCGGCGATGCCTTGCAGCAGGAACATCGGCACGAACACGATGCAGATGCACAGCAGCGAGACGAACGCCGGGCCGACGATTTGTGCGGCGCCGTCGAGGATCGCCGTTTTCACCGCCTTGCCTTGTTCCAGGTGCCAGTTGATGTTTTCGATGGTCACCGTGGCGTCGTCCACCAGAATGCCCACCGCCAGGGCCAGGCCGCCCAGGGTCATCACATTGAGGGTTTGCCCGCTGACCGCCAGCAGCGCGATGGCCGACAGCACCGCCAGGGGGATGGATGCGGCAATGATCAGGGTCGAGCGCCAGCTGCCGAGAAACAGCAGGATCATCGCGCTGGTCAGAAGGGCGGCGATGATGCCTTCCTGGGCCACGCTGCCCACCGACTGCTTGACGAACACCGAGGCGTCGCCCAGCAGTGAGGTCTTCAGCGACGGCGGCAGGGTTTCGTTGATGCGCGGCAGCATCTGGCGAATGCCGTCGATGATCGAGAGCGTCGAGATACTGCCGTTCTTCAAGGCCGGCATCAGCACCGCACGGTGGCCGTCGACGCGCACGATATTGGTCTGCGGGGGCGAGCCGTCCCGTACGTGGGCCACTTGGCCGATGGTGATGATCGCGCCGTCGACGTTCTTGATCGGCAAGTCGTTGAGCTCATCGATGGCCTTGGGGCTGTTGTTCAGCAGGATCGTGTATTCGTTGGGGCCGAGCTTGGCGGTGCCCACCGGGATGATCTGGTTCTGCAATGCCAGCGCATTGCCTACGTCCTGGGCCGACAAACCCTTGGCCGCCAGGGCCTGGGGGTCGAGGTCCAGGGTGATCTGGCGCTGCTTGCCGCCCATCGGCGTGGGCATCGCCAGGCCGGGCAGGGCGCTCAGCGGCAGGCGGATGTTGTTCTGCACCAGGTCGCGGATTCTCGCCTCCGACAGGCTCGGGCTGGAGAACGCCATTTGCAGGATCGGCACCGTGGACGCGCTGTAGTTGAGGATCAGCGGCGGCGTGATACCCGGTGGCATCTGCTTGAGCACCGTCTGTGATACCGCCGTGACCTGGGCGTTGGCGGTGCGGATATCCACGCCGGGCTGGAAGAAGATCTTGACGATGCCCATGCCTGGCAGGGATTGCGATTCGATATGTTCGATGTCGTTGACGGTGGTGCTCAGGGAGCGTTCGTAGGTGTAGATCACCCGCCCGGCCATGGCGTCCGGCGACAGGCCGTTGTATTGCCAGACCACGGCGACCACGGGGATACCGATATCGGGGAACACATCCGTGGGCGTACGCAGGGCCGCCATGGGCCCGATGATGCAGATGAATATGGCCAGCACGATAAACGTGTACGGCTTGTGCAGTGCGGTCTTTACCAGCCCGAGCATGCGTGAGTCTCCGAGAAGAGCAGGATTGCAAACCCCGGCAGTCTTGCCCGACCCACCTAACACGCACCTTTCAGCCAGGTGAAGGAACATTTAGGTAACGGCTGAAGATCGTTTCATTTGTATTCATTTGTTCTACAAACGGCGGCTCTTCAAGCTTGTCAGCCATCGGATACGCTTTTTACTGATGCGCTTTGGAGCCCTGCCATGTCACCGAAAACACTGTTGTTGATTCCCACCCTTGCGGCTGTCGTACTGTTGTCGGCGTGTGCCGGCCCGATACCCAAGGCCGACCCGAGCCAAGCCTGGATCGGCTTGAAAGAAGAGGCACCGAATGACTTGTTGGCCGAGCGTCTCGATGGCAAGCGCGTCGATGACGGGCGCTACTTCGAAGTGAGCCCCGGGGACCATCGCCTGGACGTGACGTTGTTTGAGGAGGAGCCCGGCGACGATAACCAGCAGGACTGCCAGGGCCGGGTCGAGTACAAGCATTTCAAGGCGGGTGAGCATTACACCCTGGAGGAATCGAGCCTGGGGACTACCGTGCGCGCAGCGCTCAAGGATGGCCACGGCAAGGAGGTCGCCGCCACCCAGGACTTCAATTGCATGCCCGGCTAGGCGTGATGCACCGTCGCCTTGCTCGGCTTGGCGGGCGCGGCGGGTTTGACGTGGGGGTGATGGTGCCGGCGGGTCACGCGCATGACCCCCCACAACATGGCGGCGGCCACCGCCAGCCAACCGCAGATCAACAGGAAAATCGTCGTTGCAAGGCTCATTCAGGCCTCCCTTCACCCCGTCCGGGGTACACACAGTCTTCTCAATGGACAGTCTAGCTACCCGGCGGTTGCCTGCTATTGACCAATGGTCGTGTCCGTCCAACTTGTTTGCTCTATGGCGGGCGGTTTATCGACACGTGAGGCTATACCCTTGCCCAAGAGCGTCCTATGATCGGGGCCCTCACCGGCAGTTGATCAAGAGAGTCAAACATTGCGCTTACGGTCGAACCTCAAAACATCCATCCTGCTGGCCTGTGCCCTGGGGCTGATGGCCTGTTCCAGCCAGCCGTCGAAACTTCCCGGCCTGCCGGAGCGGGTTGAGCTCAATGGCGTCCCCACTTTTCGCAGCGAGGCTTATCAGAGCGGTCCTGCGGCACTGGCCAGCATGCTGTCGCAACAAGGCATTGTCATGACACCGGGGCTGCTCGATAAGCCACTGCACCTGCCGGGCGCCGAGGCGGACCTTGAGCGCAACATGCCAAAGCTGGCGCGTGAGTACGGGCTGATGGTGTATCCGCTGGATGCCGGGCTGACCGCAGTGCTGGCGCAGGTGGCGGCCGGTTATCCGGTAATGGCGCGCATCAACTCCAGCTTCTGGTCCGGCCCGCGTTACGTCGTGGTGGTGGGGTTCAATCAGCAGAAAAGCACGGTGCTGTTGCGTTCCGGCATGGAGCGGCGATTGATGATGAGCTTTGGTGACTTCGAGTCGGCGTGGAAGAGCGCGGGTCATTGGGCGATCCTGACCCAGCGTCCGAGCCAGTTGCCGGCGAATGTGGACGCGCAGCGTTGGCGGGAGGCGGCGAACGCTACGGCCCAGGCCGGGCAGGAAGGGGCGGCGGCCCAGGCGCTCAAGGTCCTGGCGGAACGCAGATAAAAATGTGGGAGGGGGCTTGCCCCCTCCCACATTTGATCGGTGCTGTCAGTTGACTAGCGACGCACTTCCGTCACACCCGCACGGTTCTTCAGATTCTTGTCAGCCTTGTAGCGCAACGCCACATCCGGCACCGCGCCGCCCTTGCCGGTCTCGACCCAGCTGCGAATACGGCTGGCATCGGCAAAGTGGGTGAACTTGCCAAAAGCATCCAGGATCACCAGCGACACCGGGCGGTTACCCATGCTCGTGACCAGCACCAGGCAGTGCCCGGCCTGATTGGTAAAGCCGGTCTTGGTCAGCTTGATGTCCCAGTTGGCACGATTGATCAGGTGATCGGTGTTGGAGAAACCCAGGGTGTAGTTGGGCTTGCGGAACGCCACGGTCTTTTCCTTGGTGGTGCTCAACTGGCTCAACATCGGGAATTTGCGCGCATAGGCCAGCAATTTGCTCAGGTCGCGGGCGGTCGACACGTTATGGATCGACAAGCCTGTAGGCTCCACATAATGGGTGCTGGTCATGCCCAGCGCCTTGGCCTTGGCGTTCATCGCCGCAATAAACGCCGCGTAGCCGCCCGGATAATGGTGGGCCAGGCTCGCGGCGGCGCGGTTTTCCGAGGACATCAGTGCGATCAGCAGCATCTCCTTGCGCGGCATCTGGCTGCCGATCTTCACGCGCGAGAACACCCCTTTCATCTCCGGCGTGTCGGTGATGTTGATATCGATGTATTCATCCATGTTCTGCTTGGCTTCCAGCACGATCAGGCCGGTCATCAGCTTGCTCACGGACGCGATGGGCACCACCACGTCGGGGTTGCTGGCATAGATCACTTTGTTGGTCTGCAAATCCACCAGCATGGCGCTTCCGGAAGCAATTTGCAGTTTGGAGGCGTCACGCGGGGCCAGGGTGGATTCGGCGGCGTGGGCGAAGGTGCCTGTGAAAGCAAAAAACAGGCTGACAAGAGAAAGACGAATTTTCACGCGGATGAACTCGCTAAAAAGTAAGGAAATACCGTTTGGGAAACGGGTTTTATGAAAAATGGCGTTACATTCTAGGAGTATGGATCAGAAACTGTCGAATGTTCTTCCAGAACCAGACGAAAGTGCTTAAAAACTAAGAAAAAACAGTTTTTCTTCAGGCAATAAAAAGCCCCGCGCTAAGGCAGGGCTTTTTCAGTACGCGTGGTTATTAGCCGTGTAGCGTTTCCGCCGCATACAGCGTGTTCTCCAGCAGGCACGCCCGGGTCATCGGGCCTACGCCGCCTGGAACCGGGGTGATCCAGCCGGCGCGGGGCAGGGCGGTGTCGTAGACCACGTCGCCGACCAGCTTGCCGTCGTCCTGGCGGTTGATGCCCACGTCAATGACGATGGCGCCTTCCTTGATCCATTCACCTTTGACCAGGCCCGGCTTGCCGGCGGCGACCACCACCAGGTCGGCGCGGCCAACGTGGCCGGCCAAATCCTTGGTGAAGCGGTGGGTGACGGTCACGGTGCAGCCGGCCAGCAACAGTTCCATGGCCATCGGGCGACCGACGATGTTCGAGGCGCCAACCACGACGGCGTCGAGGCCATAGAGATCGACCCCGGTGCTTTCCAGCAACGTCATGATCCCCTTGGGCGTGCAGGGGCGCAGCAGCGGGATGCGCTGGGCCAGGCGACCGACGTTATAGGGGTGGAAACCATCGACGTCTTTGTCCGGGCGGATGCGTTCCAGCAGTTGGGAGGCGTCCAGGTGCTCGGGCAGCGGCAACTGGAGCAGGATGCCGTCCATGTTCGGGTCATCGTTGAGGCTGTCAATCAGGTCGGCCAGGGCCTGTTGAGTGGTGTTCGAAGGCAAGTCGTAGGCTTTGGAGATAAAGCCCACCTCTTCGCAGTCTTTACGCTTGTGCGAGACATAAACCTGAGAGGCAGGATCGCTGCCGACCAGGATCACCGCGAGGCCAGGCGTGCGCAGGCCTTGCTGGCGACGCTCGGTGACGCGTTTGGCGATCTGCTGGCGCAGGCTGGCGGCGATTGATTTGCCGTCGATAAGTTGTGCAGTCATTACGCGTGATTAACCATCGAGAGGGGGAAGAAAAGTGCGCGCATTCTCGCACGCCAAGGCGCGAGGGCAAAGGCGCTTGGTCTGCAAATTGGCCTAACCCCTTAAATAAAATCAGTTTTTTTCAAAAAAGATTTGACGGGTTTCAGGCCGCTCTATACTATTCGTCGCACTTGTCGGGCACAGCCTAGCACTGGTTAGAAAGTCGAGCAGAATTGTTGTCCTGCAAGGCTGGAAACACTTAGTTTGTAATCCTCCAAGAGTACAGATTAATCAGGCGCCCGTAGCTCAGCTGGATAGAGCATCCGCCTTCTAAGCGGATGGTCGCAGGTTCGAGTCCTGCCGGGTGCGCCATTAGGCAGCTTTGGCACAAGTAGCGCTATATGGTGGGCGTAGCTCAGTTGGTAGAGCACGGGATTGTGACTCCCGTTGTCGAGGGTTCGATCCCCTTCGTCCACCCCATATTTTGAAAGGCGCCAGATTAACCGTCTGGCGCCTTTGCTTTAAGAGCTTCAAGCGCGGATGTGGTGGAATTGGTAGACACACTGGATTTAGGTTCCAGCGCCGCGAGGCGTAAGAGTTCGAGTCTCTTCATCCGCACCAAATAAAACGTTGCTCGGCTGTCAGGTCGGGCAAGGTTGGACAAAGAAAAAGAAGTAGTTTGGTTTCTTTGTTAATGCAATATGGTGGGCGTAGCTCAGTTGGTAGAGCACGGGATTGTGACTCCCGTTGTCGAGGGTTCGATCCCCTTCGTCCACCCCATATTCGAAAGGCGCCAGATTTAACAGTCTGGCGCCTTTTTTGGTTTTGGCCGCTTGATATGTCAGCGGTCGCAGGTAGTGGGCTCCATCGGCAGCGCGTTTCGTCGTATTTGTGTGTCTCGATGATGCCGCGTTGCCCGTTCGCGCCGTTCGCGGGGCGGACCGTCAGGGAGATGAATGGCTGCTTTCTCACTATATAGAAGGGCGGCGCAGAGCCCTGGCGCAATTGGCTGTATTTGTCACCGGGGCGAGGTACTTCAGTGCCTTCGTACCGATAAATTGCTGGCTGTTTCCAGGTGTATTTTCAGTAGGGTGACTTCTTGAGTTTGACCCACTAGAATGCATGCCCTTGATTGGGGTCGGAAATGGCCGGCTAATGTCTGTGCAACGAGGAATATCCATGCAAGTTTCTGTTGAAAATACTACTGCTCTCGAGCGCCGCATGAGCATCACCGTGCCGGCAGAGCGTATCGAGACTGCGGTCAACAAGCGTCTGCAGCAGACTGCCCAGAAGGCCAAGATCGCTGGTTTCCGTCCAGGCAAAGTGCCGATGAGCGAAATCAAGCGTCGTTTTGGTGCCGATGCGCGCCAGGAAGCGGTAGGTGACGTGATCCAGGCTTCCTTCTACGAAGCCGTTGTCGAGCAGAAGCTGAACCCGGCTGGCTCGCCGTCGATCGAACCCAAGTCCCTGGAAGCTGGCAAGGACCTGGAATACGTAGCGACGTTCGAAGTGTTCCCTGAGTTTGAAGTGGCCGGTTTTGAAGGCATCGAAATCGAGCGCCTGAGCGCCGATGTCGCTGATTCGGACCTGGACAACATGCTGGAAATCCTGCGCAAGCAGAACACCCGTTTCGAAGTGGCCGACCGTGCCGCCCAGAACGAAGACCAACTGAACATCGATTTCGTTGGCAAGGTTGACGGCGAAGTGTTCGCTGGCGGTTCCGCCACCGGTACCCAGCTGGTGCTGGGCTCCAACCGCATGATCCCGGGCTTCGAAGACGGCCTGGTCGGCGCCAAGGCCGGTGAAGAGCGCGTTCTGAACCTGGAATTCCCTGCTGACTACCAGAACCTGGACCTGGCCGGCAAAGCCGCCGAGTTCACCGTGACCGTCAACAGCGTTTCCGAGCCTAAGCTGCCGGAACTGAACGAAGAGTTCTTCGCTCAGTTCGGCATCAAGGAAACCGGCATCGAAGGCTTCCGCACCGAAGTTCGCAAGAACATGGAGCGCGAGCTGCGCCAGGCGATCAAGTCCAAGGTCAAGAACCAGGTCATGGACGGTCTGCTGTCCGCCAACCCGATCGAAGTGCCAAAGGCCCTGCTGTCCAACGAAGTGGATCGCCTGCGCGTACAAGCTGTCCAGCAGTTTGGTGGCAACATCAAGCCTGACCAGCTGCCGGCCGAGCTGTTCGAAGAACAAGCCAAGCGCCGCGTCGTGCTGGGCCTGATCGTGGCTGAAGTGGTCAAGCAGTTCGACCTCAAGCCGGACGAAGACCGTGTTCGCGAAATGATCCAGGAAATGGCCTCGGCCTACCAGGAGCCTGAGCAGGTTGTGGCTTGGTACTACAAGAACGACCAGCAACTGAACGAAGTACGTTCGGTTGTGCTTGAAGAACAAGTTGTGGATACTGTTCTGCAGAAGGCTAAGGTGACCGATAAAGCGGTCTCTTACGAAGAAGCAGTCAAACCGGCAGAAGCAGCACAAGCCGACTGATTGTCCAACTCGTTGGAAATTCAACCATAAGCCAGCCTCGCGCTGGCTTATGCGTTTTCAAGACATGACTATTTGGGAGTAACTGCAGAGCATGTTCCGTAATTCCTATATTCAGCAGAACTCTGATATCCAGGCCGCAGGCGGCCTGGTCCCGATGGTTGTCGAGCAGTCCGCTCGTGGCGAACGCGCCTACGACATCTACTCGCGCCTGCTCAAGGAGCGAGTGATCTTTCTGGTTGGCCCGGTAGAGGACTACATGGCCAACCTGATCTGTGCGCAGCTGCTGTTCCTTGAAGCGGAAAACCCGGACAAGGACATCCATCTCTACATCAACTCGCCGGGCGGTTCGGTGACAGCGGGCATGTCGATCTACGACACCATGCAGTTCATCAAGCCAAACGTGTCGACTACCTGCATTGGCCAGGCCTGCAGCATGGGTGCATTCCTGCTGACCGCCGGTGCCGAGGGCAAGCGTTACTGCCTGCCGAACTCACGCGTGATGATTCACCAGCCTCTGGGCGGTTTCCAGGGCCAGGCATCGGACATCGAAATCCATGCCAAGGAAATCCTCTTCATTCGTGAGCGCCTCAATACGCTGATGGCCAAGCACAGCGGGCACACACTTGAAGAAATCGAGCGTGATACCAACCGTGATAATTTCATGAGCGCTGAAGCTGCCCGTGAATACGGGTTGATCGACGCAGTGATCGAAAAGCGCCCCGCTTAATATAAGCCGCTCAAAATAGGGCTGGTCGGCATGCCCGACCACTGGCGGGCTTGAAAAAGCCCGCATAAGCCTTCATCTTGTGTTGCAAGCCTATCGGATTTGGATCGAACGAATGACTGACACCCGCAACGGCGAGGACAACGGCAAGCTGCTTTATTGCTCCTTCTGTGGCAAAAGCCAGCATGAAGTACGCAAATTGATTGCCGGCCCCTCGGTGTTTATCTGCGACGAATGCGTCGACCTGTGCAATGACATCATCCGCGAGGAGGTGCAGGAAGCCCAGGCCGAGAGCAGTGCGCACAAACTCCCATCGCCTAAAGAAATCAGCGGCATCCTTGACCAGTATGTGATTGGTCAGGAGCGTGCAAAAAAGGTTCTGGCCGTAGCGGTGTACAACCACTACAAGCGCCTGAACCAGCGTGACAAGAAAGGCGACGAAGTCGAACTCGGCAAGAGTAATATCCTGCTGATCGGCCCCACAGGCTCGGGTAAGACCCTGCTTGCGGAAACCCTCGCTCGCCTGCTGAACGTTCCGTTCACCATCGCCGACGCCACCACCCTCACCGAGGCGGGCTACGTGGGCGAAGATGTCGAGAACATCATTCAGAAACTGCTGCAGAAGTGCGACTACGACGTAGAGAAGGCCCAGATGGGTATTGTCTACATCGACGAAATCGACAAGATTTCGCGCAAGTCGGACAATCCGTCGATCACTCGGGATGTTTCCGGTGAAGGCGTGCAGCAGGCCCTGTTGAAGCTGATCGAAGGCACGGTCGCTTCGGTACCGCCCCAGGGCGGCCGCAAGCATCCGCAGCAGGAATTCCTGCAGGTCGATACGCGTAACATCCTGTTTATCTGTGGCGGTGCGTTTTCCGGGTTGGAAAAGGTCATCCAGCAGCGCTCCACCCGTGGCGGCATCGGTTTCGGCGCGGAAGTGCGCAGCAAGGAAGAAGGCAAGAAGGTGGGCGAGTCCCTGCGTGAAGTCGAACCTGACGATCTGGTCAAGTTCGGTCTGATCCCGGAATTCGTCGGCCGTCTGCCGGTCCTGGCGACGCTGGACGAGCTGGATGAGGCGGCGTTGATTCAGATCCTCACCGAGCCGAAAAACGCCCTGACCAAGCAGTACGCCAAGCTGTTCGAGATGGAAGGTGTGGACCTCGAGTTCCGTACCGACGCGCTCAAATCAGTGGCCAAGCGCGCACTGGAGCGCAAGACCGGTGCACGTGGTCTGCGCTCGATCCTCGAAGGCGTGTTGCTCGACACCATGTACGAAATCCCCTCGCAGTCCGAGGTGAGTAAAGTGGTGATCGACGAAAGCGTTATCGAAGGCAAGTCCAAGCCACTGTATATCTATGAAAACAGTGAGCCGGCTGCCAAGGCTGCACCTGACGCATAAGCGTCTTTGCAGTGGCGGTACAAGCAAGGGGCCTTTTTGGGGCCCCTTGTTTTTTTGGGGTGTTTTTGCGTGACGGCTGATTAAATCGCGTTTATTCATGCGTTTAAGTGCTGGCATTGAGCTTGTTTTTTTTGCATGCAACCCCCATCTTGGTTTCAAGCTTATTTTTCAACTGTCATAGAGGCGAAATCATGAAGACAACCATCGAATTGCCTCTCCTGCCGTTGCGTGATGTCGTCGTCTATCCGCACATGGTTATCCCGCTGTTCGTGGGGCGCGAGAAGTCTATCGAAGCCCTCGAGGCCGCGATGACGGGCGACAAGCAGATCCTGCTGCTGGCCCAGAAGAATCCTGCCGATGATGATCCGGGCGAAGACGCCCTGTATCGCGTCGGCACCGTTGCAACTGTCCTGCAATTGCTCAAGCTGCCCGACGGTACCGTCAAGGTGCTGGTGGAAGGCGAGCAGCGCGGTGCGGTCGAGCGTTTCATGGAGGTCGACGGCCACCTGCGCGCCGAAGTGGCGCTGATCGACGAAGTCGAAGCCCCCGAGCGTGAATCCGAAGTATTCGTGCGCAGCCTGCTTTCGCAGTTCGAACAGTATGTGCAGTTGGGCAAGAAGGTCCCGGCGGAAGTCCTGTCGTCCCTGAACAGCATCGACGAGCCAAGTCGCCTGGTCGACACCATGGCGGCGCACATGGCGCTGAAAATCGAGCAGAAGCAGGACATCCTCGAAATCATCGACCTGTCGGCCCGTGTCGAACATGTGCTGGCACTGCTCGATGGTGAAATCGACCTGCTGCAGGTCGAGAAGCGCATTCGTGGCCGCGTGAAGAAACAAATGGAGCGCAGCCAGCGCGAGTACTACTTGAATGAGCAGATGAAGGCCATTCAAAAAGAGCTCGGCGACGGCGAGGAAGGCCACAACGAGATCGAAGAGCTGAAGAAGCGTATCGATGCCGCCGGCCTGCCGAAGGACGCGCTGACCAAGGCGACGGCCGAGCTGAACAAGCTCAAGCAAATGTCGCCGATGTCGGCTGAAGCCACCGTGGTGCGCTCCTACATCGATTGGCTCGTGCAAGTGCCGTGGAAGGCCCAGACCAAGGTACGCCTGGACCTGACCCGCGCCGAAGAAATCCTCGATGCCGACCATTATGGTCTTGAGGAGGTCAAGGAGCGGATCCTCGAATACCTCGCCGTGCAAAAGCGTGTGAAGAAAATTCGGGGTCCGGTGTTATGCCTGGTCGGGCCTCCCGGGGTGGGTAAAACCTCTCTGGCGGAGTCCATCGCCAGCGCGACCAACCGCAAATTTGTACGCATGGCCCTCGGTGGCGTGCGTGACGAAGCGGAAATCCGCGGCCATCGCCGGACATATATCGGTTCGATGCCAGGAAGATTGATTCAAAAGATGACCAAAGTGGGCGTGCGTAACCCGCTGTTCCTGCTCGATGAAATCGACAAAATGGGCAGCGATATGCGCGGCGATCCTGCGTCGGCGCTGCTTGAGGTGCTCGATCCCGAGCAGAACCACAACTTCAACGACCATTACCTGGAAGTCGATTACGACCTGTCCGACGTAATGTTCCTGTGCACCTCCAACTCCATGAACATTCCGCCGGCGTTGCTGGACCGGATGGAAGTGATTCGCCTGCCGGGTTACACCGAAGACGAAAAGATCAACATCGCCGTCAAATACCTCGCGCCCAAGCAGACCTCGGCCAACGGCCTGAAGAAAGGCGAGATCGAGTTTGACGTCGAAGCCATCCGTGACATCGTGCGCTATTACACCCGCGAGGCCGGTGTACGGGGCCTCGAGCGTCAGATTGCGAAAATCTGCCGCAAGGCGGTCAAGGAACATGCACTGGAAAAACGCTTCTCGGTGAAAGTGACGGCCGACGCGCTGGAACATTTCCTCGGTGTGCGTAAATTCCGCTACGGCCTGGCCGAGCAGCAGGATCAGGTAGGGCAGGTGACTGGCCTGGCGTGGACCCAGGTGGGCGGCGAGTTGCTGACCATTGAAGCGGCTGTCATCCCGGGCAAGGGGCAGTTGATCAAGACCGGCTCCCTGGGCGATGTGATGGTCGAATCGATCACCGCAGCGCAGACCGTGGTGCGCAGTCGTGCCAGGAGCCTGGGTATCCCCCTGGACTTCCACGAGAAGCACGACACCCATATCCATATGCCGGAAGGGGCAACCCCGAAGGACGGTCCCAGCGCGGGTGTAGGCATGTGCACGGCCCTGGTGTCGGCATTGACCGGCATTCCGGTGCGTGCCGATGTGGCGATGACCGGTGAGATCACCCTGCGTGGCCAGGTATTGGCCATCGGTGGTCTGAAAGAGAAATTGCTCGCCGCGCACCGGGGTGGAATCAAGACCGTGATCATTCCCGAAGAGAATGTCCGCGACCTGAAGGAAATTCCAGACAATATTAAACAGGATCTTCAGATCAAACCGGTTAAATGGATTGACGAAGTCCTGCAAATTGCGCTGCAATACGCGCCGGAGCCCTTGCCGGATGTGGCTCCGGAGATTGTCGCGAAGGACGAAAAACGCGAGTCGGATTCCAAGGAAAGAATTAGCACGCATTAAAGTGTTGGAGCCTGGGGGGCTTCCTTGACAGCTTTTTAGAGCCCTTGTTATAAAGCGGCTCTTAAGTGTCTGTTGGCCATCCAGCACTGGTTTTTGCTTTTTACCAAAAAACTTAGAATCATACTCATAGATATATAAGGGGACTTAGAGTGAACAAGTCGGAACTGATTGATGCTATCGCTGCATCCGCTGATATCCCGAAAGCTGCTGCCGGCCGTGCGCTGGACGCAGTAATCGAATCCGTCACTGGCGCTCTGAAGGCCGGCGACTCCGTGGTACTGGTAGGCTTCGGTACTTTCTCTGTGACTGACCGTCCAGCTCGCACTGGCCGTAACCCACAGACCGGCAAAGCACTGCAAATCGCTGCTGCCAAGAAACCAGGTTTCAAAGCCGGTAAAGCCCTGAAAGAAGCCGTTAACTAAGCTTCGATCAAGCCTTTGCTTACCCGGGTCGGACGCTGGTCTGGCCTGGCAGCGGAGCGGTAGCCGGCCCGAGTATCCATCGGGTCGCCACGCCGGGGGTCAGAGTTAAAACCCCCGTCCGCTCCGCCAGTTACGAGAAGGCGCATCCTCGGATGCGCCTTTCTTCTATCCGGATTCTACCCACGCTCCACGGTTGCCTATTTTTGATGTTCAACCGTTTCTGGGGGACGCATGCTGCAAAATATCAGGGACAATTCACAAGGCTGGATTGCCAAGACCATTATCGGGATCATCGTCGCATTGATGGCGTTCACCGGTATCGAGGCTATTTTCCAGGCTTCGGGTAATAACAAGCAGGACGTGGCCAAGGTCAACGGTGAGGAAATCACCCAGACCGAACTGAGCCAGGCCGTTGATATGCAACGGCGCCAGCTGATGCAACAACTGGGCAAGGATTTCGATGCTTCCCTGTTGGACGAAAAACTGTTGCGCGATGCGGCCCTCAAGGGCCTGATCGATCGCAAGCTGCTGCTGCAAGGCGCGGCGGATTCCAAGTTCGGCTTCTCGGAAGCGGCCTTGGACCAGGTGATCCTGCAGACGCCGGAGTTCCAGGTGGATGGCCAGTTCAACGCCGAGCGCTTTGACCAGGTGATTCGTCAACTGGGCTACAGCCGCCTGCAATTCCGTCAGATGATGACCCAGGAAATGCTGATCGGCCAGGTTCGCGCAGGCATCGCCGGCAGTGGTTTCGTGACCGATGCCGAGGTGCTGGCATTCGCCCGTCTGGAGAAACAGACCCGCGATTTCGCCACCGTCAATATCAAGGCTGACCCGGCAGCGGTGAAACTCACCGACGCCGAAGTCAAGGCCTACTACGACCAGCATGCCAAGGAGTTCATGACTCCGGATCAGGTCGTCATCGACTACCTGGAGCTGAAGAAGTCGTCCTTCTTCGACCAGGTCACCGTCAAGGACGATGAGCTGCAGGCCGCCTACGAGAAAGAAACCGCCAACCTCGCTGAACAGCGTCGCGCCGCGCACATTCTGATCGAGGTCAACGACAAGGTCACCGAGGCGCAAGCCAAGGCCAAGATCGAAGACATCCAGGCGCGCCTGGCCAAGGGCGAACAGTTTGACGCCCTGGCCAAGGAGTTCTCCCAGGATCCGGGTTCGGCCAACAATGGCGGTGATCTCGGCTTTGCCGGTCCCGGCGTGTACGATCCGGACTTCGAAACGGCGCTGTACGGCCTCAAGCAAGACCAGGTGTCCGCGCCGGTGCGCAGCGCCTTCGGTTGGCACTTGATCAAGCTGTTGGGCGTTGAAGCACCGCAAGTGCCGACGTTCGCCAGCCTGAAAGACAAGCTGACCCGCGAGCTCAAGACCCAGCAGGTTGAACAGCGGTTCGTCGAGGCGACCAAGCAATTGGAAGATGCGGCATTCGAGGCTTCCGACCTGGCCCAACCGGCGTCCGACCTGAAATTGACCGTACACACCTCGGCGCCGTTCGGCCGTGAAGGTGGCGAAGGCGTTGCGGCCAACCGTGCCGTGGTCACCGCTGCGTTCAGTCCGGAAGTGCTGGATGAGGGGGCCAACAGCAGCGCCATTGAGCTGGATCCGGAAACCATCATCGTGCTGCGCGCCAAAGAACACCTCAAGCCTGCCCAGCTGCCGCTGGAAAAGGTTGAGGCGGCGATCCGCACGCAGATGACCAAGGAGCGTGCGAGCGCTGCCGCCAAAACCCATGCCGACGAGTTGATCGCCAGCCTGCGTGATGGCAAGACCGCACTGGACCAGCCGATTGACGGCCAGGCCTGGAAGGTGACTGAAGCGGCGACCCGTGGCCAGGAAGGCGTCGACCCTGCTGTGCTGCAAGCGTTGTTCCGCATGCCCAAGCCAGCGGCCAAGGACAAGCCGACCTTCACCACCGTCACTCTGCGTGACGGCAGCCTGATGATCGTGCGCTTGAACGGTGTCAACGAAGCGGCAGCCCCTACGGACGAAGAAAAAGCGCAATACCGCCGCTTCCTCGCATCCCGTATCGGCCAGCAGGACTTCGCGGCATATCGCAAGCAGCTGGAAACCCAGGCAGACATCAAGAAGTTCTGATGTCGGCTTGAATAAAAAGACCCCGTCCTGAAAAGGCCGGGGTCTTTTTTTGCGCGCATTAAAGCCTGTGACGTTTTACCGACAGGAATGCGCGCGCCCACCCCTCGTTCTGTTGCACAATACCGCCCGGACTGTTTTTCTCAGGATTTTCGATGTTGACATCATTTCACTTGCGAAACCTCGGGTTGGCGCTGGTGCTGGCGGGCGCGGCGGGTTGCTCGTCACCCAAGACCGCTATTTACGAACATGAGAATTTCGACGACTCCGGTACGTTTTCCCGCGATTACCCGGTGAGCGATGTGGCGGCCTGTGAAGCGGCGCGCCGTGCCCTGCTGAGCCAGGGCTATATCATCACCAGCAGCGATCCGAAGCTGGTGGCCGGTAACAAGAGTTTCCAGCAGACCGGCGAGACCCACCTGCAGATCAGCTTCAATGTGGTGTGTGCCGCCGATGGTAAAGGCAGCAACCATTCGACGATGTTTGCCAACGCCCTGCAGGATCGCTATGCGCTGAAGAAGGTCAACAACTCCGCAAGTCTCGGGGTTGGGGTGCTGGGTTCGGTGTCGATGCCGATCGGCTCCACCGATGACTCGATGGTCAAGGTGGCGAGCGAGACCGTCTCGGCGCCCAAGTTCTATGAGCGTTATTTTGCCTTGGTGGATGTGTTCCTGCCCCAGGAAGTGAAGCAGGCTGCGCATATACCCGAGAAGCCCAAGGATGAGCTTGGCATGCCTGAACCGAAAGCCGCGCCGGCCGCCGAGAAGATTGAAACACCTCAGCAGATGCCCGCAATCCCTGCCGCCGCGCAGCCACTGGCACCGCCACCCGAGGCCGCACCCATCGCGCCGAGCGTAGAGCCGGCACCGCAGACTCCACCT
>NZ_CVTX01000174.1:722-989 GCF_900005715.1 Pseudomonas sp. 34 E 7 | reverse complement strand
AGATCACCGACGCTTCCGGCGGCAACTTCGAGCAGCTGGTAGTTGCGCAAAACAGTGCAACGACAGCGATCAACGACACCATCGACAAAGTCGATGTGGTTCTGAGCGCTACCACCACGGTTGGCGAAGGCGGCAACATCGTCTACACCGCCAGCCTTGTGGATAAAAACGGTGCGCTGGTGACCAACATCACCAACCCGTTGACCGTCACCCTGGATAACGGCAAAACCATCACCATCGGTGTGAACCAGTCCAGCGGCACAGTCA
>NZ_CVTX01000174.1:0-672 GCF_900005715.1 Pseudomonas sp. 34 E 7 | reverse complement strand
CAGTGACTGACACCCCAGGTACTGATAACACCACCACCGTTACCCTGACCGCGCCGAGCGCAGTCAACGAAGGTGGCCAGATCACGTACACCGCGACCTTGAGCAACAAGGCCGGTACTGACGTCACGCTGAAGTTGGACAACGGTTCGTCGATTATCATCAAGGCTGGCGATACTGTCGGCACCGTGACCGTCCCTGCGCCAAGCGATGACGTGTTCATCGACAAGAGCACCCAGATCGTCAAAATCACCGACGCTTCCGGCGGCAACTTCGAGAAGCTGGTAGTTGCGCAAAACAGTGCAACGACAGCGATCAACGACACCATCGACAAGGTCGATGTGGTTCTGAGCGCCACCACCACGGTTGGCGAAGGCGGCAACATCGTCTACACCGCCAGCCTTGTGGATAAAAACGGTGCGCTGGTGACTAACATCACTAACCCGCTGACCGTCACCCTGGATAACGGCAAAACCATCACCATCGGGGTGAACCAATCGAGCGGCAGCGTTTCGGTTGTTGCGCCGGATGATGTGTACAAAGGCGATCAAACCGTCACGACCGCTATCAAAGGTGTGACCGGTGGCGAGCACTTCGAAAATCTCGTTCCAGGTACCGATAAAGTCACAACAACAGTGACTGACACCCCAGGTACTGATAACACCACCACCGTTA
>NZ_CVTX01000192.1:87565-91478 GCF_900005715.1 Pseudomonas sp. 34 E 7 | reverse complement strand
TCGGGTGCATCCACGGCGAGCCCATGCGCGACGACATGGCTTCCAGGCCGAATTTCAACATGTCGAAGTTGCCGTAATTGAGCAGCGCCAGGATCGGCGCAATCCCCGCCCCGGAGCGCGTGCGCACGAACACCGCGATCGACATCACCAGCATCGCCAGAGTGCCCAGCAGCAGGGCGATCACCAGGCTTTCGCGGCGCTTGTAGTCCACCAGCAACTTGGCCGTGAGAAACACCCCCGACAAATTCAGCAACCAGCGCAGCCAGTTGGCCACGCCGCTGCTTTCGGCGTGGATGCTGACCTGGCCGACAATGAACGGGAACACACTGAACAGCATCAGCCACAACAGCGCCTGGTCGGTGGGGCGGCGGGCCAGGCGCGGCGCATCCGGCAGGCGTGACAGAAAACTGTGCCACAGCACCGCGCCCCAGGTCAGCGCAAGAATCGCTTCGCACACCGTACTGCGGATGCCCAGGTTAAGCGTGGAGTAGGGCATGAAGGTCGCCACCAGGGCGAACAGCAACAAGCCCCAGAAGGGAAAGCGCAGGATGGTCACGGCCGCCGCCAGGCCAATCACGGCGAGAAACGCCTTGGCCGGTGACAGCGCCAGGGCGATTACGCCAAACAGCACGCCGAGGAGGATAGCGACGAGGCTTGCCAGGGAGAGTCTCATTTCAGTTCCTCGATCAGTTCGGCCAGGCGCTGACGATAGGCGTGTTGATTGAAACGTGCGGCCCATTGGCGATGGTCTTCGGGTGTGCCTTCATCGCCGCGCTCACCCAGGCTCAGCATCAGTTGCACCAGGGCAGGGCCGTCGGTGGGCGAAAAGCGCGGTGCCGCCGGCGGGGTGATTTCGTCGAGCGAGGTGCCGCTGGCCACGGCCACGGGGGTGCCGACGCTCAGCGCTTCAATCACCGGTAAACCGAAACCCTCGGCGTAGGACGGTTGCCACACACGTGACGCCTGGCGGTACAGCCCGTGCAGCTCGGCATCAGAGACGCCACTCAGCGCATGAATGCCCGCCAGCGTGCGCTGGGCTTCGGGCAAATGCTCCAGGCTGCCCACCAGCACCAGTTCCGGTACGTTGACGGACAAGCGCCGCGCCTGTTGCCAGGCGTCCACCAGGAACGGCACGTTCTTGCGCAATTCACGGGTGCCCACCAGCAGCCAGAAGCCCTTGGGCAATGGGCGCGCCGACAGGTCCGCCGCCGGTTCGTTGAAACCGTTCACCTGATTGGGCAGCACGCGAATCTTGCCCGCCGCCTGGGGAAACAACCGCGCAGTTTCGTCGGCGCTGTACTGGGAGGGTGTCCACACCCGGTCGGCGCTGCGTACCGCATAGGCAATCGACAGGCGATCGGTGGTCTTGTACACCAATGCCTTCAGGCGACTGGCGTGGTAGTTGTCCAGGGTGATCTGGAACAGGTCGTGCAGCAGCACCACGGTTCGCAATCCCTTGGGCCTGGGCGGCAACGGCAGGCCCATATTGAAGGTGCTGATGTACAGGTCGATGTGCTGTTCGCGCAGGGCGCGGGGTAAAAAACCGGCTTCGAAGCGCAGGCGATTGTGCGGCTGGTGCATCGCCGTTTTCGCGCAGCCCCAGGCCGGGCAGTGCGCCTGCAAGCGTGTTTCATCGCCCAGGGGCGCCACGGTAAAGCGCTCCAGTTCCAGGTCCGGCACGCTGCGCAGGGCGCTTTCCAGCGCATACACCTGGCGGCTGATGCCCGATTGCGGGGAGGTGCCGACGGTGCGGTAATCCAGGCCTACACGCATACGGGCTCCTTTTGATTGAGCGGCGACAGGGTGGCGTACACCTGCTCCAGTTGGCTGGCGGCAACGCTCCAGTCGTGGGCCCGCCGCACATAGGCGCGACCGGCTTCACCCATGGGCGCGGCGGTTTCGGGCGACTGCAACAGACGCACCACGGCGTCCGCCAGGCCGGCAGCGGTTTGCCCGCCGAGGTAATCCAGGCCGTCCACCAGGTCCAGGCCCGACACCCCCTGTTCGGTGCTGGCCAGGGGCAGGCCGGCGGCCAGCGCTTCGAGCACCTTGAGCTTGGAACCACCGCCATGGCGCAACGGCGCGAGAAACACCGAACAGGTCGATTGCAGGCTCAACAGGTCTGGCACAAAGCCTTGCCATTCGATGCGCGGGTCCTGCCAGCGTTCGCGCCAACTGGCGGGCATGCCGAAGCCGCACACACTCATGCGCGCGTCGGGGCAGTGTTCCCAGACTTTGGGCAGGATTTCATCCAGAGCCCATTCGATGGCATCTACATTGGGCGCGTACTCATAGTTGCCCAGGAACAGCACGCGGCGGGTCGACGGGTCAGGGCGGGCAGCGGCGAAGTGATCGCAGTCCACGCCATTGACCACCACCGGCACCGGTTTGCCGGCGATTTTTTCCAGTACCTGCGCATCGCTGTCGGTGACCGCCACCACCTGGGTGGCCTGGCGCATCACACGACGCTCCCAGCGCGTGTAGCGCCATTGGTCATAGCGAATAAATGGCAGCGCCCAACGTGGCAGGCGGTCGTAGGTGGCCGCGCCAAGGGCCGACTCGACGTTGTGTTCGGTCAGCACGAAGGGTTGGGATTTACGCACCAGCGCATCTTCGTAAGGTTGGAAGGTATAAGTGTGCTCGACCTGCACCACGTCCCAATGTTCGTTGAGCAGTTGGTTGAACCGGTCCTGCAGCGCTCCCGACAGGCCGTTGACGCTGGCCAGCAACGGGTAAGGCGCAAACAGCCCGGCCGCCAGGGTTTTCACGCTGCGCAGCGGGCGGCGCGGCAGGATGATCAATTGCTCGAGAAACGCCTCCAGCACCTGGCGATCGGTCAGCGACACCGGCTGCTTGTCGTGCAGCAGCAAGGTGATTCGGTGCCCACGTGCGGCCAGGCTGCGCAGCAAGTGGAACTGGCGCGTCTTGCCGCCGCTGGTGGCGGGCCAGGGCGAGTAGGGCAGGATCCATAAAATGCGCATGGCGGACTTCAATCCCATAACAGAATTTGCAGGTTCGACTTGACCGGGACAGTCAACCCGTCGGTGCCGCTCACTGGTGTCTGGGTGCCGCGCAACGGGTCATACAGCGTCGCGCTGGCGAGGTTCGGCAAGTGCGCGTTGCCGCCACCGGCCGACCAGAAAAACCACAACTTGCGCCCATCGGCGCGGGTCCAGCCGATGCTGAACAGGCCGTCGGGCAGTTGGTCGGCGGTGGGCGGGTCGCCGGGGGTCAATTGCGGGCCACTGACGTCGAGGAAATTTTTCAACGCGGTGTAGACCGGCTTGGGCTTGGCGTCGATATCGAGCAAGCCGTAGGCGCGGTCGCGCACGCTGGCGCGCTGATCCAGGTCGTTCAGGGTAAACAGGAAAATCTTGTCGAAATCCAGCGCGCTCATCAGCGCCAGGCGGCGTATCACATAATCGGCCTGGCCCTGTTGGCTGATGATGTCCTGGGCTTCCTTGGGCCCGAGGTAGTTCGACCAGCCCCACTCGGTGCTCCACAGGGTTTTCACGCCGCTGTTCCTCAGCTTCTGGTTGAGCGCGGTGGTCTTGGCCACGAAGTCGAGGTTGGCCGGGTCGTTGCCCTCGGGCAGTTGCGTGTACGGGTGGTAGGACATGACGGTGTTCAGGCTCGGCACGCCGAGGGCATCGAGGGCATCGAGCATGGTCTGGCCGTTGGGCATTTCGCTGAAAAACGCCATGCCGGCGGCCACCACCGGTTTGTTCGGGGCGACGGCGCGCAGTGCGGCGGCGGTGGTGCGCAGCAGCTGGGCATAACCGTCCGGGTCCGCCGCCGGGCGCCAGAAGCCCAGCAGGTTCGGCTCGTTCCACACCTGCCAGGCGTCGACGCTGGGGTAGCGCTGGGCCAACAGCGCCATGCGCAGCGCAAACACATTCGGGTCTCGCGGCGG
>NZ_CVTX01000192.1:28053-87548 GCF_900005715.1 Pseudomonas sp. 34 E 7 | reverse complement strand
GGTACTGGTCCTGATACGGCGCACCCGCCGGCGCGGTGGTGATAAACGGCGCCGAGCCGACCAGGTAAAACACCGACTTGAGCTGGTTGTCTTTAAGCTTGTTCACCAACTGGTCCAGGGTCGCCACCTGGTATTGCTCGGCGACGGGCTCCAGCTGGTCCCAATGCAGGTCCAGGCGCACCCATTCCAGGCCCAGGTCCTTGAGGCGGTCGATCTGCAACTGGTAGCGCTCGGGGCTGAACCACAGGAACTGCGCGTTCACGCCGAGGAAGTCCTTCCACACCACCACCTTGTTGCCTTTGAGCACGTGGTTCTCGGCATCGGCCGGGCGCCCCCAGATAAAGGCGGTCAGACCCAGGACGGCGACCAGCGCAAGGGTGGCGAAATACGTCCGTTTACGCGCCATACGGGGCTCCCGCAATTGCCTGTTCGAAAAGCTGCTTGAAGTGCTGCGCCGTCAGCGGCCATAAGCGTTCGCGGCCAATGGCCCCGGCGCGTTCGGCCCAGTCCCGGGCCAGGGTCGGTGTACGGGCCAGGCGCAACAACTGCTCGCCCAGCGCGGCCACATCGCCTTCGGGATAGATCGCGCCGTTACCGCTGGCGACTTCCTCGGCAAACGCCCGCGCATCGGAGGTAATCGCTCCACGCCCGCACGCGGCGGCCCAGGACAGCGCGCCACTGGTGCCGCGCTGGCGGCCGAGCAGGCCGAGTTTTTTCGATTCGCGATACGGCAGCACCATCACATGGTGGGCCTGGATCGTCTGGGCGATGTCGTCAGCCGGCAGGTTCAGCCGCCAATCGATGACGCCTGCCAGGCCGAGGTCGGCGATCTGGCGGTTCAACTGCTCCAGGTAATTACCGCCCGCGCCAAACGCCATTTCGGCGGCAGTGCCACCGGCCAGGGTCAGGCGCACACGGTCACGCAATTGTGGGGCTTGCTTGAAGACGGCGGCCAGGGCCTGCAACAAGTCTTCAATGCCTTTGCCACGGTAGATAAAACCGAAATACAGCAGGTGCAGCGTGTCCAGCGGCGGCAGGGCCACGGCTGGAATCGACAGGTTGGCGTGATGGATGACCGCCACCTTACCGGCCGGCAGTTGCATGCGCTGGCTGAGGCAATCGGCGCCCAGGCGCGTCAGGGTGATCAGCCGCGTCAGGCCTTGTGCGACCCGGCGTTCTTCACGCAGGGTCAGCGGGTCTGCCAGCACCACTGCCGCCTGCGGCAACGGGCTGGGCAGACGCTCCAGCAGGTTGAGCGGGAAGGGCAGGTGCTCGCGCCGCCACACGATGCGCTCGGGGTCATGCACGGTGGCCGTCAGCGGCAGGTCCGGGTAGGCCTTGCGCAACTCGCGCAAGGCCAGGAACTCTCCCAGGCGCCCGCCGCCCAGCTCGGCGTGGACCAGGTCCACGCTGCGCCAGTCGAACGCGGCAACCGCCTGCCTGATTGCCGCGCTCGAGCCTTCCACGCCGCTCAACGGTGTCAGCACCGTCACGCCCAGTTGCTCCAATGCCGTCTTGAAATGGTTCGCATAGTCGGCGATCCCGTTTTTTTCCGGCGGCAAGGGGGCAAGCAGGGCGATGCGCATCAGAACGCCCCCCGGTATTTGCCGATGGTGCGCAGCACCTTGGCTGGCACTTCGAACTTGCGGCGGTTGATGATGATGCCATCGACTTTGCCGAACGCCGTGTTGAGGATCGACAGCGCGTGCTCCACCACCGGTACCGTGCTCTTGCGGGCTTCGACCACCAGCGCGATCAGGTCGGCGCGCAGCAGGTTGACGAAGGCATCGCGGTTGTCCAGCAGCGCCGAGGCGTCCAGCAGCACCACTTCGCCTGGCGCCGCAGGATCAGCGCCGCCGATGCGCACGGTGATGCCGTTTTCCAGGAGCAGTTGACGCAGTTGCTCCACTACGAAGGTCACCCCTTCACCGTGGCGCGCCGAGGTCAGCCCGAGGGTCAGGCCGCGTTCGGCCACGCGGTCCAGCTGCAGCAGGCCGTACAACCGGTAAATGCTCGCATTGAACGCATTGGTGCCTTGCGCGGTGCTGGTGTCCAGCTCCGGCAACGTGGTCCACAGCGGCAGGCCGAACTTGCGTTCCACCAGGCCGCCATCGTGAATGCGCTGGTCGAGCAGGTAGCACAGGTAGATCACCAGCAGGCCGACGACGATGGCGAACGGGATCGCCAGCAACAGCATCAGCAGGGTTTTGGGGAAGATGCGGCCCGGGTTCAGGGTGGCTTCCTCGATCACCGCGATGTTGCTGATCTGGCTGTTATCCAGCTCACGGTCGATGCGCGACTTCTCCAGGTTGTCCACGTACAGCGCGTAGTTGCGCTCGGTGGCGCCCAGCTCACGGGACAGGCGCGCCAGTTCCGGTTCAATCTCCAGCGCTTCCTTGCGTTGCGCTTCGAGGTTGACCAGTTGCTTCTGCTGTTGCACCAGCTGGGTACGCAGCGCCAGGTTGTTGCTGGACTCGTCGAGCAGCACACGCTGCAAGTGGATTTCCAGGGTGTTCGGTGCGCGGTTTTCCGAGCTTTGCACGGTGTTGCTTTCACTTGCGACCTGGACCCGCATCGCCTGAATCGACGCATCCAGGGCTTTGACCGGCGGCGCGTTATCGGTGTAGGTGCGCATCATGTCGGCTTTTTCCAGCAGCTTCTGGTTGAGCAGACGACGCAAATCCTGTTGCTGCGGGTTCAGCGCAATCTGGCGAACCGTGGTCACTTCCTTGGGTTGGGTCTTGAGCTGGGTGCGCGTGCTCGCAATGGCGCTGTCGGACGAAGCGATCAAGCGCGTGGTGTTGAAGGTTTCACCGCGCAACACGTTGATGCGCTCGGACAAATCCTCCAGGCGATCGGTGATGCTCGCCGCGCCGATGCGGTTCAATTGGGCAAGGATCTGCTCCTTGTAGCTCTTGATCTCGGTGGCGCTGTTGGATACCTGGCCCTCATAGAAGACGTACAGGCTCTTGCGCCCCAGGGCCTGGGTGCGTTCGTTGATGTAGATCTCGACCCAACTCTTGACCACCGCCTGGGCGATTTGCGGGTCGCTCCACTTGAAGCTGATGTCCATCACCGTGGAGCCGGCCGCGTGGCTGACTTCGAAGTTCTTCTCCAGGCCCGCGGCGAGGCGCTCCACCGGCGTGGTCCGTTCAATCACGCCCACGGTTTCCAACACCACGCGCACCCCATCGAACACTGCGCCGATGCCGTTTTTGACGTAGTACTTGGTGCGTTGCCAGACGCCTTCGGGCGGCGGCATTTTGTCGATGACTTCCAGGTAATGCTCGGCCACCGCGCGTACGATCGGGCGCCCGGTGAGCAGGCGTTCCTCATCGACGATCGGGTCGCGCTGGGTGCTGGGCATCACCAGCGCCTGGCGATTGCTGATCTCGATCGGCAGCGTCGAATCACGCCCCGGCTTGACCAGCAGGCGCGCGGTGGATTCGAACTTGGCCGGCAGCAGGAACGCCCCCAGCAGGATGATCACCAGCGCCGCGATGGCCGCCAGCTTGAACTCATGCCGGAAGATGAAGAACAGGCGCAGAAGATCGCGAAAAGAACGGATCTCGATCATGGGATGTCGCTCCTTTAGTTGCTGCCGCCGCTGGTTCGGGTGTAGTTGTAGCCAACCCCGATCGACTTGGTGAATGGGATCAGTTGGTTCAGGTAGGTATCCACGCCCTGGATGCGCTCGCCCACATTGGATTTGGGCACGAACACCACGTCACCGCGTTGCAGGGGCACTTGTTTGCGTCCGTTGGGGCCGGTCTTGAGGTATTGGCTGAAGTCCAGGAAGTAGGCGCGATAGACGCCCTGGGTATCTTCGCGCAGCAGCGCGACCATGCTCGCATTGCCCGCCGGGTTCACCCCGCCCGCGCCGATAATGGCTTGCTCCAGGGTGTTGGCCACTGCGATCGACACTGAGGTCGGGTTGTTCACCGCGCCGCCGACAATGATCGAATTGGCCGGCGCCTGGTTGATGTTCACCGTCACCCGCGGCTCGCGATACACCGGCGTTAGCTTGTTGGTCAGCTCGTTCGCTACTTCCGTCGGCGTGCGTCGGGCTACCTGGATCGGGCCCAGGAACGGGTAGTTGATCTTGCCGTCGCTTTGCACCGTGTACAGCGTCAGCTCGTAGATCGTACTGACGTTGAACGCCGACAGCGTCGGCATTTCCCCGGCATCGCGCACGATACGCAACTGATCGCCGATGCGGATGCGTTCCACCGCCGGCGGCAGTTGGGCAAGCTGGTCGAGCGCGCGCTTGCCGTCCTCGACCGTCTTGTCGTCGGGCGCAACGATGCGCGCGGGCGTATTGCAGGCGGCCAGGGCCATCATGGCCAGGACGAGCAGGGTTCGTTTCATCAAATAGGACTTCCTGTAGGTCATGATGCTCACCTCCAATAACCGGGGAACATGCTGATGCGCCGCTTGAGGGCGAGGGGTAGCCGGCGCTCCTGCTGGCCCAGCCGATAGCCGAGCAACTTGAACGCGCTGCGCACCAGCACTTCGGGTACGCGGTGCCAGGCACCGGCTGCGCGCAATGCCGCGAGTTCAGCCAGTACATAGCGTTTACCTTCACCGCCGGCATCGCCAAAGGCCTGGCGTATCCACGGTTCGCGACCGTAGAACACGCCAATGTCGAAGTAGCGGTGAAACTCGTCCATGAGTCGGTAATCGTGGGAGTGGTACACCTGCGCGGAGGCCGCGTAGCGCACGGTGTAACCTTCGATCAGCAGGCGTGCCGCGACGTAGGCGTCTTCGCTGCCGATCACATCGGCGGGGAAGCCGCCCACGGCCTGCAGGGCGCTGCGCCGGTAGACGGAAAACGAATCGGAGCTGAAACAGGTCTTGATTCCCAGTTCCGGCGCATCGGCCAGGCGCTTGCTGCGGCTTTGGGCCGGGTAATTGAAGTGACGCGACTGCGCGCCCAGCACTCCGGCATCCGGATGCGGCAACTGGCGCCCGTAGGCCACGCCGTTGAGCGGGTCCTGCTGCAATTCCGCGAGCAGGTTGGCGAAGGTTTCCGGGGTGGCGGGGATGGCGTCCTGGGTCATCACGATCAGGGCGTCACCGCTGACTTGCTCGCTGGCCCAGCGCCGCGTGCCGCCGTGATTGAAGGTGCGCGCGTCGATCACCTCGACCCGCGCACCATAGTCGCGAAAGCGCGCCACGGTGTCATCGCTGGAGGCGCTGTCGACCACCAGCATGTCGTCCGGCTGCAGGGTTTGCATCTTCAGTGCAGGCAGCAGCCGCGCCAGGTGGCTGGAGGCGTTACGGGTCGGGATGATCAACGAAGTGCGCATGTCATTTCTTCACGTCGGCAGGCGCACGCCCGTAGATGTCATCGAACCGCACGATGTCGTCTTCGCCCAGGTACTCGCCGCTCTGCACCTCGATCATCACCAGGTCGATGATGCCGGGGTTGGTCAGGCGGTGTTTGTGCCCGGCCGGTATGTAGGTGGATTCGTTGGCGTTGATCAGGAACTCGCGCTCGCCATTGGTGATCTGCGCCGCGCCGCTGACCACCACCCAGTGCTCGCTGCGGTGGTGGTGCATTTGCAGCGACAACGACGCCTGGGGCTTGACTACGATGCGCTTGATCTTGAAGCGGCTGCTTTCCTCCAGCACCGTGTAGGTGCCCCACGGCCGGGTGACGGTGCGGTGCAGGCTGAAGGCCGGATGATTCTGGCGCTTGAGCTCGGCCACGATGTAGCGCACGTCCTGGCTGCGGTTGGCGTCGGCGATCAGCAGGGCGTCGGGGGTGTCGACGATGATCAGGTCACGCACGCCAACCGCACCGAGTACGCGCTTGGGCGAGTCGATGTAGCAGTTGTGCACGTCATGCAGGATCGCTTCGCCATTGACCTGGTTGCCCTGGGCATCGCTGGGGGTGAGCTGGCGCAGGGCTTCCCAGGAACCGATATCGCTCCAGCCGATGTCGCACGGCACCACGGCCACTTGCTGTGACTTCTCCATCAGCGCCACATCGATGGAGATGTCCGGTGCACTGGCGAAGGCGTCGCTGTCCAGTTCGCGCTGGCGCGAGGTTTTGTTTTGCAGGTGCTGACTGTGCTCGAGGGCGGCACGTGCGGCGCTCAGCACGTCGGGCGCGTGGGTGTTCAGTTCATCCACCAGGGTGCTGGCCTTGAAGCAGAACATGCCTGCATTCCACAGGTGCTTGCCGCCGTCGAGGTAGGCTTGGGCGGTGGCCAGGTCGGGTTTTTCGACAAAGCGCTTGACCCGGTTGCCCAGGCTCAGCGCTTCGCCTTGTTCGATATAGCCGAAGCCGGTTTCCGGGTGGTCGGGCTGGATGCCGAAGGTCACCAGATAGCCGGCTTCGGCCAGTTCGCGGGCCTGGGTCACCGCCTCGGCGAACGCGCTTTCATCCAGCACCAGGTGGTCGGCGGGCATCACCAGCAGTTGCGCCTCGCCACCGAAATGTTCCTGCACATGCAACGCCGCCACGGCGATGGCCGCAGCGGTATTGCGCCCGAACGGTTCGAGCAGCAGGTCCAGGGGCAGGTGGGCCTTGTTGACGCTGCGGTAGTCGTCCAGGGTGCGAAACAGCAGGTCGCGGTTGGTCACCGTGAGCACGCTTTCCACACCGGGCAGGCGGGCGGCGCGCTGGAAGGTTTTCTGCAGCAGGCTCTGGCCGTCGCGCATGCGCATGAACGGCTTGGGCATGTTCTGCCGGGACACCGGCCACAAGCGGGTGCCCGAACCACCGGAAATGATGCAGGGAATCAATCCGTTGAGTGTATTCATCAATAGACTTCCTTGGTGGAAAGGACGGCCGGGACCGTCATGAAAACGATGTACAAGTCAAACCACACCGACCATTTGGAGATGTACTCCAGGTCGTACTCGACGCGTTTCTGGATTTTGAACAGGGTATCGGTTTCGCCCCGGTAGCCGTTGATCTGCGCCCAGCCGGTAATGCCCGGCTTGACCCGGTGCCGCGAGCTGTATTCGCTGACCGCCACCTCAAAGGCAACGCCTGCCGCCTTGGTTGCGGCGGCGTGGGGGCGCGGGCCGACCATGGACATGTTGCCCAGCAGTACGTTGAACAATTGCGGCAGCTCGTCGATGCTGGTTTTGCGGATGATGCGCCCGACCCGGGTGATGCGCGGGTCCTGGCGGGTGGTCTGGCGTTCGGCGGTAAAGTCGCTTTGGTCGGTGAACATCGAGCGGAACTTGAACACACGGATTTCATTATCGTTGTAGCCGTAGCGGTTCTGGCGAAAAAGAATCGGACCCTTGGAATCGAGCTTGATGGCGATCGCCGTCAGCAGCATCACCGGCGACAGCACCACCAGGGCGACGCTGGCCAGCAGCAAGTCTTCGCAGCGCTTGATAACGGGCGACCAGCCGCGCAGCGGTAACTGCGAAGTATTGAACATCAGGATGCCGCCCACATCGGTAATGCGGCTGTGGCCGTAGCGCAGGGCGGCCATGTCCGGCACCAGCATGACGTTCACCGACATCTGCCGCAGGCGGTTGACCAACCCGTGAATACGCTGCTCGGCGGCCCACGGCAGGCAGATCATCACTTGGTTGACTTGCTCGGCGCGGATCAGCTTTTCCAGATCGCGGGTATTGCCCAGCAAAGGCAGACTGCTGAGTTCCTTGGGAATGCGTTCGGTGCGGTCGTCGATAAAGCCGATCAGGCCGGAGCGGATATCGCCATTGCGTTGCAGGTGGTCGGCGACATGTATGGCGGTATCGGTGAAGCCCAGAATCACCGTGCGCTGCAGGAATTTGCCCTTGCGCATCAGGCTGCGGTACAGGCGCAGCATCAGCAGACGCTCCAGGCAGAACAGCGCGAGGCTGGCGAAATACCAGGCCACCAGGTTGCGTGGGGTCAACTGTGGGAAGAATTGCAGGATCTGGTACATGAACAGCAGGATGCAGAACGCCGCCGACCATGCCACGATTTTCGCGCGCAGGCGCAAGCGGTTGCTGAACAGCTCTTCGGAATAGATCCCCAAGGCCTGGAACAGAATGATCGTCAACACCGCGAAAAACAGCAACAGCCCGAGGAAGTGCGAGCGCATCTCGGGGTCCATCGGGTCGAGGACAAACGCCAGGAACAACGGTGGAAAAATGGCGCTCAGTCCGTGGCCCAACTTGACAAAAACAATAAAAAACTCAACGAACCCGGCCCGGGTCAGGAACAAGCTGACGACAGATGACTTCTCGCGCATACCAACATCCCTCATTGCATACCAGGTTCTTTGCGCGACTGATGGACCCAGTCGCCCGCGAGCTACATCTGGTTAAAACACAACCGTTCATTCACGTGGAGGCATCCAAATGAATGTAATTTGGCGGAGGAAGTGGCTGAAAGAGTTTCTATTCTGGCGCAGTCAATAAATTGACCATAAGGCGAGGATGGTATTTTATGCATCCTGATTGGTCCTTTGTATGACATTACTTTGACGTTCCTTGTGCTTAGTACTCGGGATAGCACTGTGATTTTGAGTGTAGGAACAAATGTCAGAATTTTCCTGTCCGTCAGGAAAGCTTTTTTTTGACGGGAGGGGGAAATGGGGACGCCGAGGGGCGGCTGCATCAGGCAGTCACCCTCGGAGAAGGGGAGGAGTCAGAAGGTGCCTTGAATGCAGTGAGCGTCTCACCCGTCGCCGAATCCAGGCACTGAAACGCGGACACTGTGGGAGGGGGCTTGCCCCCGATGACGGAGTGTCAGCACCGGATGTATCAACTGACCCACCGCCATCGGGGGCAAGCCCCCTCCCACATTTAACGGTGTTGCCTGCCCCACTATCGAACGCCGTCAGCCATGCATCTCAGCCACCGCCGCCGAATCCAGGCATTGGAACGCGGACACTGTGGGAGGGGGCTTGCCCCCGATGACGGAGTGTCAGCACCGGATGTCTCAGCTGACCCACCGCCATTGGGGGCAAGCCCCCTCCCACATTTCACGGCGCTGCCGTCGCCACCATTGAGCGCCGTCAGCCATGCATCTCAACCACCGCCGCCGAATCCAGGCATTGGAATGCGGACACTGTGGGAGGGGGCTTGCCCCCGATGACTGAGTGTCAGCACCGGATGTATCAACTGACCCACCGCCATCGGGGGCAAGCCCCCTCCCACATTTAACGGCGCTGCCGTCACCACCATTGAGCGCCGTCAGCCATGCATCTCAACCACCGCCGCCGAATCCAGGCACTGAAACGCGGACACTGTGGGAGGGGGCTTGCCCCCGATGACGGGGTGTCAGCAGCGGATGTCTCAGCTGACCCACCGCCCGGGGGCAAGCCCTCTCTCACATTGGGTCCTTCATGGGCCAGTGGGAACTCAGCTGCCAGCTCAACCCAGGCGCGCGGCCGCCCGCGCGACAATCTCTGCACGCACTCTGCGCGATTCTGCCGTGCGCTTGTTGGCTTCTTCGAGTACGTGCGTGGGCGCTGTATCCGAGCGGCCCGAGTCGAACGGTGGGGCCGGTGCATACTCGATTTGCAATTGCACCAGTTGCGCCGCCGCTTCGCTGTACAACTCCGCCGCCAGGGTCAGCGCAAAGTCGATGCCGGCGGTGATTCCGCCCCCGGTAAACAGGTTGCCGTCACGCACCACGCGCGCTTGCACGGGGATGGCGCCCAGTGGCGCAAGCAGGTCGTGGTAGGCCCAGTGGGTGGTGGCCTTGCGGCCGCGCAGCAAACCCGCCGCGCCCAGTACCAGCGAGCCGGTGCACACCGAGGTTATGTAGCGCACGGTTTGTGCCTGGGCCTTGAGGAAGTCCAGGGTGCCGGGGTCTTCCATCAGTGCGCCCACACCCGAGCCGCCGGGCACGCACAGTACGTCGAGTTTCGGGCAGTCGGCGTAGGTCATGGTCGGCGTAAACACCAGGCCGGTGCTGGAGGTGACCGGTGCCAGGTCCTGCCACACCAAATGCAGCTTCACGTCCGGCAGTGAGCCGAGCACGTCGTAGGGGCCGGTCAGGTCCAGTTGCTGGATGCCGGGAAATAGCAGAAAGCCGATGTGCAAGGTCATGGATGAGGCTCCGATAAAGAGGGTGGACGACTTCACTGTAGAGGCCTAGGCTTTGGCGCATACGCCATTAAGCCCACAGATCTCGCCAAACTATGCCCAGACTCATTCATGTCCTCGCTTTCGATAATGCCCAGGTACTCGACGTCACCGGGCCTTTGCAGGTGTTTGCGTCGGCCAATGACCTGGCCCGCCAGCGTGGTTTGCCGTTGCCCTATGCGGTGAATGTGATCGCTGACCAGGCGAAACCGGTGGTGACGTCTGCGGGCCTGGCGCTGTTGGCCGATCCCCTGCCCGCCGTCGATCAGGCGTGCGACACGCTGGTGATCGCCGGCGGCTGGGGCGTGTACGGCGCCGCCGAAGACCCGGCACTGGTGCACTGGGTGCGGGAAAAGTCGCGGCACACCCGGCGCATGGCCTCGGTCTGCACCGGCGCTTTTCTGCTGGCCGCCAGTGGCTTGCTCGACGGTTGCCGCGTGGCCACTCACTGGACGCGCTGTGAAGAACTGGCGCGCAAGTTTCCCGCGCTGACGGTGGAGTCCAATCCGATTTTTATCCGGCAAGGCGCGCTGTGGACCTCGGCCGGCGTGACCGCCGGTATCGATCTGTGCCTGGCCCTGGTGGAGGAGGACCTGGGGCGCGCGGTCGCCCTGGAAGTGGCGCGGCACCTGGTGGTGTTTCTCAAACGTCCCGGCGGGCAGTCGCAATTCAGCGTGACGTTATCCCTGCAACAGCGCGACAGCCGCTTTGCCGAGTTGCACGCCTGGATCGGCGAAAATCTCACGCTGGATTTGAGTATTTCCACACTGGCCGCCCAGGCCGGCATGAGCGAGCGCAGCTTTGTGCGCCACTACCGCGCCGAAACCGGCCAGACCCCGGCGCGGGCGGTGGAGCTGCTGCGTGTTGAAAGTGCGCGTCGGCAATTGGCCGACAGCAGCACCTCGATCAAGCGCATCGCCGTGCAGTGCGGGTTCGGCTGTGAGGAGACCCTGCGGCGCAGTTTCCTGCGGGCCCTGTCGGTGACGCCCCAGGCCTACCGCGAGCGATTTTCACCGCTGTAGCAATTCCAGCAGCGCTGCCAGGGTGGCCTGTGGCGCTTCCTGGGGAATATTGTGGCCCACGCCGGGCAACACGTGCCGTCGATAAAAACCGCTGAAATGCTCGATATCGTCGTCTTCCGCAGGTGGCGGCCCCACGCCGTCATCGGCACCGCACAGGGAAATGCTCGGCACCGAAATCGGCGGTTGTTGCGCCAACGCCTGCTCGATGAACGCCAGCGCCGGGTCGCCCGGCGCGTACTGGAAGCGATGGCGGTAGGAATGGATCACCACCTCGACAAAGTCCGGGTTGTCGAACGATGGCGCGGTCTGCCCGTACAGGCTCGGCCCGCGTGTCCAGGACGGCGACCACAACGACCACAACAGCTCGCACAGTTCCCGCCGGTTGGCGGTCAGGCCATCCACGCCGCGCTGGGTGTGAAAGTAATACTGGTACCACAAGCGATGTTCTGTCTCTGGTGCTCGCGGCTTGAGTGACTGGGCGATGTCCTGGATGTTGTAGCCATCGCCGGTCACCAACCCGCGAACCCGAATCGGCCACAGCGCCGCGACGATACACGCGGCACGCCCGCCCCAGTCATAACCGGCCAGGGTGGCGCAGGGGATGGACAGCGCATCCATGAAGTCCAGCAAGTCCTTGCCCAGCGCCGCCTGCTGACCGGAACGCATGACCTGTTCGTTGATAAACCGCGTCGGGCCATAACCGCGCAGGTAGGGCACCAACACGCGGTAACCCTGTTCGGCCAGGCCCGGCGCGATCTCGTCGTAGCCGCGAGGGTCGTAGGGGAAACCGTGCAGCAGGATCACCGGCTCACCGTCGAGCGGGCCGTGGGTTTCATAGGCAACATCGAGCATGGACGTGCGCACGTAGAGCAACGGGGCGAGGGTGGTCATGATCGGCTCCTAAGCAGGGGGAGAATCAGGGTTGCCATACCGTTTTCGCACCACTGAGTTTACGGTCCAGAAACGTCGCCGCACTGATCAGCGCCAAATGGCTCAATGCCTGGGGCGTGTTCCCCAGGTGCCGGGCCTGGCTGTCGAACTCTTCAGCGTAAAGCCCGAGCGGGTTGGCGTAGCGCAGCAGTTGCTCGAACTCCAGATGGGCCTTTTCCACCTGGCCGGCGCGGGCCAGGCATTCGACGTACCAGAACGAACACGCGGCAAACGCGCCTTCTGTGCCTTGCAACCCATCGATCTGGCTGTCGTCGTTGCGGTAACGATAGACCATGCCATCGCGCACCAGGCTTTTCTGGATCGCCTCCAGGGTCGACAGCCAGCGTGGATCGGTGGCGGCAACAAAGCGCACCAGCGGCATCAACAGCATCGAGCCGTCGAGGGCGGTACCGCCGATGTGTTGCACGAAATGCCCACGTTCTTCGTTCCAGAAGTTGCTCCAGATATCGGCATAGATCGCCTGGCGGGTCTGGTCCCAACGCGCGAAGGGTGCCGGTAACGAGCGCTTGGAGGCCAGGCGGATCGCGCGGTCCACGGCCACCCAGCACATCAGGCGCGAGTGCAGGAAGTGATGCTGCTCGCCACGCATTTCCCAGATGCCGACGTCTTGCTGATTCCAGATTTCGCAGACTTGATCGACCACTTCAACGGTGTGCTTCCAGCCTTCGTGGGAGATGGCCTCGCCGTATTTATTGACCAGGTACACCGCGTCCATCAGTTCGCCGTAGATATCCAGCTGCACCTGGTCGAACGCTTCATTGCCCACGCGCACCGGCTGCGCGCCACCATGGCCGCTGAGGTGATCCAGGGTGGTTTCCGGCAACTCCTGGCGGCCATCGATGCCGTACAGGATGTTGATCTTGGTCGGCTGGCCGCAGCAGTCGCTGACCCGCCCCTTGAGCCAACGCATGTAGGCGTTGGCTTCCTCGACAAAACCCAGGCGCATGAACGCGTAGACGGTAAACGAAGCGTCGCGGATCCAGGTATAGCGGTAGTCCCAATTGCGCTCGCCGCCGGGCGTCTCGGGCAGGCCGAAGGTCGCGGCGGCGATGATTGCGCCGTGTTTGCGCGAGGTCAGCAACTTCAGCGCGAGGGCCGAGCGGTTGACCATTTCCCGCCAGCGTCCGCGGTAGTTCGATTGACTGATCCAACTGCGCCAGAACTTCAAAGTGCGTTCCAGGTAGAGGTCGGTGCAGGCGTTCGTCACGCGGGGATCGTCCTGGCCGCCGAGGACGAATTCAGCGCTCTCGTCCTGGGCCAGGGTGAAGCTGGCCGTGGCCACATGTTCGTCGAGGGTCAATGGGTGACTGCCCGCCAGCCGCAGTCCGGGCTGACCGTCTGCGTTGAACAACACGCCTTGATCGACCGCCTTGGCGTGGGTCTTGGCGCGGGCATAGTCATGGCGCACGGCGCAGCGCAGATGGAAGTTCGCCGTGCCGCTGACCACCCGCACGCGGCGGATCAATAATGGCAGATCATCGACCTCTTCGGTGACCGCCAGCAAATCGGTGATTTCCACCACCGCCGCATCGCTCAGCCAACGAGTTTGCAGCACATTGGTGTCGGGCAGGTAGATCTGCTCGCGGCGTGCATTGGGCAGGTCAGGGGTGAGCTGGAAGGTGCCGGCTTCAGGGCTGTCGAGCAACGCGCAGAAGATCGACGGGCTGTCGAATTCCGGCCAGCAGAAAAAATCGATACTGCCCCGGTCATTCACCAAGGCTGCGCTGCGCATGTCGCCGATGATGCCGTGGGCATCGATGGCACTTTGTGGTTCGTTCTTCAAATCAACCATTGCCACGAAACTCCGGATAAAGGCTCATGCCGCCATCGATGAACAGCGTGCTGCCGACCACGTAATCGGACGCGTCGCTGGCCAGCCACACCACCGCATTCGCCACATCTTGCACATCGCCGACGCGGCCATAGGGAATCAACTTGAGCAGCTCCTGTTCGGCAGCGCCTTCAGTGGCTGCACGGTTGATCGCCGTGCGAATCGCCCCCGGCGCAATCCCGTTGATGCGAATGCGCTGCTCGCTGACTTCCTGGGCGAGGGTGCGCATCAGCATCTCCACACCGCCCTTGGACGCTGCGTAATTCACGTGCCCGGCCCAGGGAATCACCTGGTGCACCGAGCTCATGTGGATGATCTTGCCGGCGGCGCGGGACACGCCCTCACGCACGCCCTGGCGGTTGAAAATCCGCACGGCGGCGCGCGCGCAGAGAAATTGGCCGGTGAGGTTGACGCCGATCACGGTGTTCCAGTCCTCAAGGCTCATGTCGACCAGGTTGGCGTCTTTTTGCAGGCCTGAGTTGGCGACGAGAATATCCAGATGGCCGAAGGCGTCGAGGGTCTGGGCGAACAGGCGTTCGACGTCGGCTTCTTTCGACACATCGCCAGCAAGAGCAATGGCTCGGCCGCCGTTGGCATTGATCTGCGCCGCCAGCGCCTCGGCCGGTGCCGCCTGGGAATTGTAGTTAAGCACCACGGCTGCTCCGGCTTCGGCCAGCGCCTTGGCGGCGCCTTCACCGATACCGGAACTGGCGCCGGTGACCAGCGCCACTTGTTGCTGCAAGGAAATCTGCATCACCCACCCGCTGTTTAATGAGAGTCCTTTGTGCTGACTGATGCGGGGCAATGGAAGTTCAGCATGCCACTGCGCGGGACGACGGGGAACAACCAATGGAACTGTGATTTCTGACAGTAGACGCCTCTCCATCCTCAGCTGAACACTACGAGTGTTGGATTGCCCTGGGACGGATACCATGGACACAAGGTGGTGGGTAGGGGTGCTGGCAGGCTCTTGTTGCCTGCTGGCGACCGCGCAGGCCAGCGCTGGAAAAGAGGTTTTCATCGATCAACTGCTGGCGCAAATGACGCTGGAAGAGAAAGCTGGCCAACTGAATATCGTCGGTGTCGATGCGGATAAAGCGGCGCCCGAGACACTTGAACTGATCGCCAATGGCTCGGCCAGCGGGCTGGGTGGCATGCCATCCTGGCAGGTGGGCGTGGCGTTGCAGCGCCAGGCGGTGGAGCGCAGCCGCCTGAAGATACCGTTGTTCGTCGTGCAGGACGTCGTGCATGGCCTGCACACGATCTTTCCGGTAAGCCTGGCGCTTGCCGCGAGTTGGGATATGTCGGCGATCGCTACCGTGGGGAAAGTCAGTGCCCGGGAGGCCAGCGCAGCAGGCATCAATCTGACGTTCAGCCCTGCGGTGGACATCGCCCGTGACCCTCGGTGGGGCAGGGTTTCAGAGGGCTATGGCGAAGACCCTTTCCTGGCCTCGCGCATCGCCGAAACCCTGGTGAAAACCTATCAGGGCCCGGACCTTCGCGGCGCCGACAGCGTGATGTCGGTCGTCAAGCATTTCGCCCTCTATGGTGCGGTGGAGGGCGGTCGGGATTACAACAGTGTCGAGATGAGCACGGCCAGCATGTACCAGTATTATTTCGCGCCCTATCGCGCCGCCGTGGAAGCGGGCGCGGGCGGGGTGATGATTGCTTTCAATGCCGTAGGGGGCGTCCCGGCGATGGCCAACCCCTGGCTGATCAAGCAGGTACTGCGTCAAGAGTGGGGGTTTGAAGGCGTGACGCTGGGCGACTGCGCCGCGATTGGCCAATTGGTCGACCACGGAGTGGCGGCCCGGCCGGCGGAGGCTGCAGGGCTGGCTTTGCGCTCCGGTGTTGACATGGCGTTATGCGACAGTGCCTACGTCGACGAACTGCCGGCAGCCGTCAGGTCGGGTGCCGTGAAGGTGGAGGACCTGGACGCTTCGGTACGCCGAGTCCTGGAGATGAAATATGCACTGGGCTTATTCGACGATCCGTATCGCAAGTTGCGGCGCGCGCCGCCGGCACCGATCGAATCGCGACTGCAACGTGAGGCCGCCCGCGACATTGCGCGCAAAACCTTCGTGCTATTGAAAAACGCTCGACACACCCTGCCGCTGAGCAAGCACGGCACCCTCGCCGTGGTGGGGCCCCTGGCGAAAAGCCAGCGGGACCTGTTGGGCAGCTATTGCGGTGATTGCGGCGCGCAACGAGTGGTCAGTATCCATGACGGCATAGCCCGCGCCGTGGCAGGCAAGGCAACCCTGCTCTATGCCAGGGGCGCCAATGTCAGCGACGATAGCGGGTTGATCGCCCGCATGCAGCGCTACCATACGCCGTTGAACAGGGATGCGCGGGCACCGGATGCGCTGCTGGAGGAAGCCGTGGCGATTGCCCGTCGGGCTGACGTCACGGTGGCGGTGGTGGGCGAGCCCTGGAGCTTCAATGACGAGGGAAGCAGTCGCGCGCGAATCGACTTGCCCGACAGCCAGAAACAACTGCTCCTGGAGCTGAAAGCCTTGGGCAAGCCCCTGGTGATTGTCCTGGTGAATGGTCGCCCGTTGGACCTCACAACCGAACACCAGCAAGCCGATGCGCTGCTGGAAACCTGGTACAGCGGCACCGAGGGCGGCAATGCCGTGGCTGATGTGTTATTCGGTGACTACAACCCTGCGGGCAAGCTGCCGATGAGCTTTCCTCGCTCCGTCGGCCAGGTCCCGGTGTATTACAACCACTTGAGCACCGGGCGGCCCTACAACCCTGCTGCGCCCTACAAGTACACCACGCAATATATCGACGAAGAGGCGGGGCCGCTCTTTCCCTTTGGTTACGGTTTGAGCTACACCGATTTCAACCTGTCGAATCTGCAGGTGTCGCGCACCGTATTGCCGCGCGGTCAGCCACTGAAAGTCAGCGTTGCGCTGACCAATACCGGTACACGATCGGGTGAAACGGTGGTGCAGTTATACGTGCGCGATGTGGTGGCTTCGGTCAGTCGACCGGTCAAAGAGCTGAAGGGGTTTGAAAAAGTCATGCTCAAGGCGGATGAGCGAAAAGTCGTTGATTTTTGGCTGAACGAAGAAGCGTTGAAGTTCTATGACGCTCAGTTGCGTCACGTTGCCGAGTCTGGTGAATTTATCGTACAGGTAGGGCTGGACTCCAGAAATGTGATTGAACAGCGTTTTGTCTTGGGTGAGTAAAGCGATCGAACGTTGAATCGCCCCTGATTTCCCAGGCATTCCCTCACAGCGCCGCGTATGCGTCGCCCATTCAGATGGGGAACATTTCGCGGTTCGCTCTTCATCTGTCACGACCTCCTTCCTACCCGCATTCAGAAGTTTTCAACACGTCTAGGAACCCAATGCCATGGCTTTGCCACACAGCAAATGCCTGCTGGTGCAGACCTGCGCCACGGTTTATTGATCGCTGGCACGGCTGCAGCAGCAAGGCACCGCCCTAAATCAGAACTGGAGCACCACATGTCGGTATCCGCATCCAATCAAGCGTACACCCCATCAACGGACAACTTCGCGCAGCCCTCTGCAGGCGAGCAGGCCAGCCCGGCGGCCAAGGCAGCAGGCGCGGCCGGCCCGAGTTTCGAGCCATCGGCGAGTCAGTCCGGCCCGGTTTTCGATAGCGCAACGCAGTCTTCGAAATCCGCCTTCAATCCAGGCCCACCTCCACGGCCCAATCCTACGCTGCCGGACCCTTACTACGGCAAGCAGAGCAACGAGGTACTGGCTCAGGGGCTGTTGAATAAATACAACGCCTTCAAACCCTGGTACGCACCGACCGTTACGCCTGAGCATCTCAATAACCTGGCAGGTCGGCCCCTGACCGGTAACCCGGAGCGCGATTCGAATATCAGGCTGGCCAGGGAGGTGCTCAAGCGCCCGGGCCTGACGCAAGCCCTGGATCGAAATAGCGGAACCGGTGCTTTGGATCAGTCCCTGTCCAAGGACGACATCAGTAAATTCATTCTTTCGTCCAATCCACTGAAGCTTCAGGACGACAAGCAACTTGCCCAGAATGTCTTGAATAACTTCAACGCGTTGAAAGGGCCGTGGTGGAGCGCCGACAGAAACGCCATCGATGTCAATACGTTTGCAAAGTACGCCTCGCGCCCGCTTTATGGTCATGGGCCAACCGACAGCATCACCCAACTGTCGAGGGAAATCATGAATCGTTCGGAACTCAAGGGCTCGATGGACAACGTTTTCGGGTTCCTGCGCGACGGCAAGATCACCCGAGACGATCTGTATCGGCTGCTGCGCTGAGACCTGGCCCCACTGCATTGCATCGGCTGGTGGATGCCCGGCCGCGCTATCGCCTGTCGGCGATGCGGGAACCATTTGCAAGGATTTACCACGAACAGAGCATCCATGGGTCCTGCCCTTGGATGCCTTCGTCTACTGGAACAGGTAATGGCCTATGAATTCGACATCATTTGAACCTCGCCAGTCTCACTCCCAGTACGCTGTTGCAAGCCTGCCTGCTCCGGCAACTTCGGCACCAAGCCCAGGCAAATCTCAGGCAAAGGGGCTCAACCTCACGTCTTCGCCGAAGTTCAGTTTCAAGGCGCCTACGACCGAAGACTTCGACAGGGGCTCGCGCGCCGCGGAGGACGGGCCGGCGCCCCGGTCCGCGTGGTCATTGCTTGAAACGCTGTGGAGCAAATTTTCACGTCGGCCGTGACGGGCCAGCCTGGTCGGTTACAAACGCTCAAGTTTTACCCGGCGCATGCCCAGGGCTGATAGGAACCATTATTTTTAGGTTGCCACACATCCGATGCTTGTCTGGTGCTGACAGTCGACGCGCGTTCGAAGACTGAGCACTCCAGGTTCAGTTGATGGAATCTAATAGGGTGGGAATGAACATGACGAACGGGATTAATCCAGGCTCTGGAATACCTTTCATACCGAATCAGGAGCCTGCGTCGGCCAGCGGTGGTTACACGCGACTCAGCGTCGTCGACAAGGCGATCGGTACTCAGCAGCCGCTGGCAACGGACTCAGGTTTTTTCTCGAACAGCTTGATGGTCAATGGCGCCAGTCGGCATTTCGACGGTCAAGGCTTGTATGGAGGTATGTCGAATGTGGGAAACCCCTATACCAGCTCGGATGACCACCTGCTGGCGACAGACCTCAATAGTAACTTTCCCATGCTCGATAAGTTCAAGACAGATGGCCATCTGACCCAGAGTGGGCTGCAAAAAATTGCCGGTGAGGATGTGCATAAAAGCAGCGTCTCCGAACGCACCATCATGTTGGCCAGGGAGATACTCAATCGCCCCAGGCTCAACGAAGCGATTCTGGTGGATGGCGGTAAAATCACGCCTGAAAGCTTGGCCAACGCTTCCGAACGGCTCACCGGTAACACCAGCCCCAATACTCAAAGTGCGGATCCTTTCCATAGTAAGTCCAATGCCCAGGTCGTTACCGCATTCAGGGGGATGTTCGACCAGTTGCGGGATAAATCGGAAGATTTCGTCTGGCCCTTCGATAAACACAGATTTGTAAAAACAGACACGCTTGTTGAAATGAGCAAAGACCCTGACGAACTGGACAGTAAAGGTAACGTTGTGCGAGACCCCGCCAACGGTTTCCCGAAGAAGAAATACAGCGAACAGTTGGTGTATCTCGCCAAAAATATCGTTGAAAGACCCGGCTTGCTGGACTCGCTGGACAGCTATAAGGCCAATGGCTACGAACTCACGGGAAGCCGTAACAATGATGGCTGGCTGAAGAACTACAGCATCGATCGATGGTTGGAAAACGACAAGAAAGAAAAGGGCAACTGAAGTCGCCGCAGAGGCATGAGCGGGTTGTATGAAGCAAGCCGCTCATACGGTGAGTTTATACGCGCAGTATCCTCCCACTGACTGCCACCGCCACCAGCAACCCACCGATCAGCAGGAAGGCGGTTGCCACGCTGCTGCCATGGGCAATGAACCCGATCACTGCCGGCCCCGCCAGAATGCCTGCGTAGCCCAGTGTGGTAATGGCGGGCACGGCAATGTGTTCCGGCATCACGCTCTGCTTGCCGACAGCGGTGTACAGCACCGGGACGATATTGGAGCAGCCGGCGCCCACCAGCGCGTACCCGAGCAGCGCCATTTCCCAGGCAGGGGAGAGCGTTGCCAGGAACACACCGGCCGCTGCCAGCGTGCCACCGCCCACGATCACTCGGGTAGCGCCCAGGCGCCGCACAATAATGTCACCGGTCAGGCGCCCGGCGGTCATGGTCAGGGCGAATGCCGCGTAGCCCAGGCCGGCATACGCTGGGTCCAGCCCGCGCTCGTCACTCAGGAACACCGCGCTCCAGTCCAGTACCGCGCCTTCGGCCAGGAAGACGATGAAACACAAGCAGCCGATAAACAGCACCACGCCATGGGGAATGGCAAACGCCGGCCCCGAGCTTTCACTGCCGTAGGGCAGTAAATGCGGCGCGGCCTTGAGCAGCGCCACTACCATGATGACGATCACTACCAGGGTTGCCTGCAGCGGCGACAAGCCCAGCCCCAGCAGGCCGGAGACCCCCGCCGCGCCCACGATGCCGCCCAGGCTGAACAAGCCGTGGAAGCCCGACATCATGGTTTTCCCGCTGGCGCGTTCAACAATCACCGCTTGCAGGTTGACGGTCGAATCCACGGTACCCAGGCCTGCGCCAAACAGGAACAACCCCGCCATCAACAGCGGAATCGAACTCACGGTGGCCAGCATCGGCAGCGCCAGGCAGATCATGATCGTGCCGGCGGTCAACACGCGCCGGCAGCCAAAGCGCGACGCCAGCACCCCTGCCACGGGCATCGCGAGAATCGACCCCACCCCCAGGCACAACAACAACAGGCCAAGCGTGCCCTCGTTGAGTTGCGCGCGTGCCTTGGCGTACGGCACCAGCGGCGCCCAGGCCGCGATGCCGAAGCCGGCGATGAAAAAAGCGATACGGGTGGACATTTGCTCCAGCCGCCCGGGAACCACGGGGGCGGAAGTGGGGATGGCAGTCATGAATAATCCTTGGCGTTGCGTTTAACGAACGATGTCCGGCGTGACATCCTTGCACATCAGGCCTCGTCGGGCGAGCCGGGTTCCCTGGGGATCGGCGCGCTGAGTGGAGATACGTCCACGCAAAGGCTGTCGACTGTATGCAGGTGAGTGTTCTGTAATACGCTGTTGCCTTCTTTTCAGTTAACCGACGAGCAGATCGATGAGATTTCTCAGGCCGTTTTCAGCGTGACGCGTTTCTATGATGCGCGCGGCAATATCTATGGGGTTGTCAGCCCGGAGTACTTGCGTCGCCGGGGTGTGGAACTGCCAGACAGCGCCGACCTCGCCGCGAAGGCGCGACAGGCCTGGACCGTGTCGGCCATCGCTGCCGAATGTGGGTGGGGTGCGGTTTCACCGGCAGCCGATGCCAAGGCCCATCGCTGCGATGGGTTGCTGGTGGGACCCTTTCAGGCAGCGCCGCCCTTTGATGTGCTGATCGTCAATACCGACGGCAGCCTCGCCGAGCGCAGCGGCAACGGGTTAACCATCTTTGCCCAGGCATTGACCGATCAGGGCCTTATGTCCGAGGGTTGCCAGTTGAGGGTGCATCACGATAAGGCGGATGCCGCGTCACCGGTGGTCACTCAGGTGGAGCCTGCGGTTTACAAGCAGGTCAGTGGATTCTGGCTGGCCTTGGGACAGCCGGCTTTCGGCCCGTCGGCCGTCAGCGCCGAGGAGGTTCAGAGCGTTGTCGCGCAGCAGGGCGGGTTCAGTCATGTTGTCGCGCTGTCGGCAATAGATCCGCAATGGACACGCAGCCAGTTTGTGCGAATAGGCAATCCCCATTGCGTGACGCTCATCGAGCAGGCAGCGGCATTGCCAGGCAATGACGCCATGGATCAACCGGCATTGTTTGAGCGCTTGCAACAAATTGCATTTGCGCCGCCTGCGGGCAGTGGACGTCCCTGCGGTGCTGGGGTCAATTTGCAATGGGCCGCCCGTGCGTCGGGCAATCAGGTACTCGCGCGGGTATTCGAGCGCGGCGAGGGACCCACTGCTTCCTCTGGTACCAGCGCCAGTGCAGTGGCCTGCGCGGCTTGGCGGGCGGGTTGGGTTGGCGCCGGCGAAGTGGCTGTGGTGATGCCGGGGGGCACGGCGCCAGTGCGTTTGCAGGTTGAGGATGAAACACTGTCGAGCGTCAGTCTTTTCGGAACTGCATACCCACAGGCATAGGCAACTTACACGGCAATAAGTGTCGGCTTTTTCCCTGTCGGATATCTATCTTGAGAAGTACCGATGTAAGAAAGTTCTGTTGTTGATTATGTGTTTATTTGCATGTGTCTTTTATTTTGTAAAGGACACTTCCATTCTCGCCGTACGAATCTTCTGTTTTATTTTCAAAGGGCCGTTTTTTTCCTGAAATCGCTAAGCTTCAGAGCGTTCAGGCGCTTTTTCTCGGCCAGCTTTCCGGCAATCAACGAGGAGAGCTTTTAATCAGCGGGTTATTGAGGGCGGGTAACAACGGATGGTTGACGCGTTTGTTTCGTCACGTTTCAAATTAATAATTCCAGGCGTTATTGCCAATTTGCAGGTACTCGCTTTCGAAGGCAGTGAGTGTCTTGATCAGCCGTATTTCATAGATGTGCAAGTCACCAGCGAAAACCCTGACCTGGATCTGGAGGCGTTGCTGCATCAGCCGGCCTATCTGGATCTGGGCACAACGGATCAAGGCCTGCACGGGTTGGTCTACGCCATCGGCCGTAATGGCCCGGGGGCCCGGCTCACCCGTTACCACCTCACGCTCGCGCCGCGCCTGGCGTGCCTGGCCCATCGCCTTGACCAGCGGGTTTTCCAGCAGCGTAGCGTGCCGCAGATTATCGCCAGCGTGCTTGAACAACACGGCATCCTCGCAGATGCCTATGCCTTCGAGCTCGGCCCGGTGATTTATCCGCCGCGGCCCTTTTGCGTGCAGTATGGGGAGACTGATCTGCACTTCATTCAGCGACTGTGTGAGGAAGAGGGTATCCATTACCACTTCCGTCATCGTGCCGACGGTCATTTCCTGGTGTTTGGTGATGATCAGACTGTGTTTCAGCGCCTGCCGATGCAGCGGTACTGCTCGACGCTTGATCCGATGGCCGCAACCAACGGGGTCCAGCGCTTCGATACACGCCTGGAAACCCGCAGTCGGCGAACGGTGCGCCGTGATCACGACTTCGAACACCCGTCGCTGCAGCTGCAGGACGCCTCCGGCGATGCACCGGGCACAGCCCTTGAGGACTACCATTACCCGGCAGGTTTTACCCGTCGTGCACGGGGGGCGCAATTGACGCGTCGCAGTCTGGAGCGGCATCAGTCCGACCGCCAGCGCGCGTCGGGCAGCAGTGACCAGCCCCTGCTGCGCAGTGGTCATTTCCTTGAGTTGCAAGATCATCCGGACCCGACCTGCAATGACCTGTGGTTGCTCACCTCGGTGCGCCACGAAGGCTATCAGCCCCAGGTCCTGGAGCAAGCGGCAGGGGATACGGACACCTTCGTGAGGTATAGCAACCATTTCACTGCGACCCCTTGGCGTGCGGTGCATCGGCCAGCCCTCAAACATCCCAAGGCCTCCATTAATGGCAGCCAGACGGCGACGGTTACGGGGCCTGCGGGCGAGGAGGTGCACTGCGACGCGTATGGTCGCGTGAAGGTGCGGTTTCATTGGGATCGGCTGGACAGGTCGGATGATAAAAGCAGCGGCTGGGTGAGGGTCGCAACCGGTTGGGCCGGTTCCGGGTTTGGCGCCATGCTGATTCCACGGGTGGGCATGGAGGTGCTGGTGACCTTCCTTGAGGGAGACCCGGACCAGCCGGTGATTAATGGTTGCCTGCCCAATGCACTGCACATGCCGGCCTTTTCCCTGCCGCAGCACAAGACCCGCAGCGTGTTGCGCAGTTGCAGTGTTCCGGGTGGCGCGGGCAGTAACGAGCTGCACCTGGAAGACCGCCGTGGTGAGGAACTGATCTACCTGCGCGCCCAGCGTGACCTGGAGCAGCACGTGGGCCATGACAGCCGTTTGCAGGTGCTCGGTGAGCGCAGTGAAGTCATCCGAGGCTTGAGCACGGTTCGTCTTGAGGGGGGAGAGCAGCGCCACATCACAGGCGAGCGCAGCGTTGTGATCAAGGCAAGCGACCACCTCGCCGTGCAAGGCGACAGCCACACCCAGGTGGCCCAGGTCATGGTGATCGAAGCTGGTCAACAGATTCACCTGAAGGCGGGGGCCAGCCTTGTCATCGATGCGGGCGCCCAGTTGAGTTTCAAGGCGGGCGGCGAGCATTTGCAGATTCAGGCCGGCGGGATTTTCAGCAGCCGGCCCATCACTGTCGGTGGTTCGCCAGCCGTTGCAAGGTCGGCCAGCCCTTTGTCTGCTGCGGGCACTCCTGAGATTTCGCTGGTACAGGGCCTCATCTCGGACATGGCCGGCCAACTGGATGCGGATTTTTGCCCCCTGTGCGAGCGCTGTCGCGAAGGTCAATGCGCCAGCACCGGGAGGGCCGCGTGATGCAGCACGAGTCTTATCAATGGATGGCGCAGCAGCAACAGGCGGGGCGTCACCTGTGCCTGATACTCGAAGCCAGCAACGAGCACTGCCAGTCGCTCATGGCGGCTCGCGACCTCTCGCACTATTGCCCGCTCTATGCTGAAACCGCGGCAGCGGAACTGGCGAGCAAGGGCCCGGTTATCCTGCTGGTGGAGCAGATAGGCGAGCCTGCGCTGATCGATCTTCTGCAAAGCCCCGAGACCAATCGAGGGTGGTTGGGCAGTTTGCCCAACGATGACCTGGCCATTGTGGTCCGACATTGGCGTGAGCGCCTGCTGGTCGGGCCAGAAGGCGAAAAGGCCCTGTACCGTTTTCACGACAACCGCACCCTGGCCCGTGCCCTGGCGTATCTTCCGGCAGAGCAATGGCCGGTCTACCTGGGCCCGCTGACCAGCGTGTGTTATTGGCATGAGGGACGTTGGTGCAGCCACGACAACCCCGCGCCGGGTGCTTACCCGGTGCCCGATCCTGCGCCCTGGTTGCAGGTGCCCAATCCCCGGGCGTCGGCCATTCTCCAGGCCAATATCCTGCGCTACCTGCTGGCTGAACACAGTGAAGACCTGGCGGCCCTGGTGGAATTTCACGATCCCAGGATCTGGTTGGCCGGTGTACTGGACCAGGCCCGTACCTGGCGATGGCGGTCGCCTGAGCAACTTGAATTTCTGGTGGTGCGCCGGCTGGAGGAGGCGACCCGGAGCAGTGTCATTCGCTGGCAGCCGCTGGAGGGCGAGACACCTGCACAGCATTTTGAGCGGGTGCGGGAACAGTGGTGCACTGAAGGGCTTGGGAATGCGTAGGTGGATGGGAAAAGTGTTGCTTGGCGTTGGGATGGTGTGGCTAACGGGATGTGCGGGGAGGGCGCCGGATAGCTTTACGTTGGAGGTGGATTTGCCGGCGGGGTTTGACGCGTTAGGTGACGCTTCATACGCACCAGCATCAGGTGAACGCTGCAAACTGCCTGCAAGAAAGGGTAGGCGACCTGAGCTCAAAATATTCAAGGCTGTCAGAAAACCCGTCGCCAATAGGGTCAGCTTTGAGGTGCCATTAACGGAACAGGTAAATGGCTGCCCTCTCGTATTGCGCAGCCTCGTTTTCGTAATTAATGCCAGTTGGGGGCAGCGTTGGTCGGATATCGGAAGGGACTATGCCCTTATCTATTTTCACGATAGCTGGGAGCCTGGAATGCCTTTGATGCCTGAGACGGGAGTTCAAGAGCTTCCTGGGCAATGCCAATGGTTATTTCGTACCGATGGCCCCAGACATGCCCTAATTAAAAGCCTTTGGTGCAAATCACAGGATGCGGCGGGAAAGCTTACGAGGGCGCGGCCTGGGGGGCATGTGCACCGTGACGGACTGTCCGGGAAAACGTTGAGGATGGTGTTGGCGTTCACGGAAGAGGAGCAACCCGCTTTTGGTGATAACTGGGTAAAAGTTGCCCGTGGCTGGAAACGCTGCAGGGGCGAAAGTGAGGAGGATTTGTTCGGGTTTTGTCGCGGCAATGTTTCCGATTTCAAGACTTTCAAAATGCCAGATGGGCGCTTATGCAGCGTTTATCCAACGTGTGATTGATAGGGAAAAGGTTGATGAAACAGGATGCATGGAAGCAGCAGTTTTTTAACGACAGGATGCCCGCTTGCCCATTACGCGGAGATTGGTTGTCTTTGGGGCTCGTTGATGAAACCGGGAGCGGCAAGGCCTACGGTGGTCTGCTTTATACTCTCCAGGACAGTGTTGGGAAACAATACAGGGGGCGGCTGGATGGGGATGGTTTTACCAGGCTGGAGGGTATCTATTGTGGCCCGGTAGTTCTCATGATGGATGAGCCTTATTCGGGAACAGAAATACCCTATATCACGCTTATGAAACGGCTTGACTACCCTTTGCCCATTACGGAGCTTCAAGTACGCGCGGAGCAAACTTTTTTTCTAAGCAGCGATGGTCAATGTGTCGACGGTAACCCGGCACGGCAAAAAGCAGACTGTTTTTATCAGGTGGAGGTAAGTGATTTGGTTCGATACAAAGCCCACTTACCTCCAACGTCGTCTAGGGCTCACCGGCCCACGCGCAATGCGCTCAAGATGATGGCGGACCTGGGGTTTGGTCCTCCTGAGTCCTTATTCAAAGGGGTGGTGCTATTCCCAAACCAATTTACGGTTTTGGAGGTGCGTCCTTTACGAGCGCTACGGCCAATTATTTCCACTGATGATCAGTTTTGTGCACTGAACCTTTACCAGTTGGCGCTCATGGCCACATTGAGTTATTGCGAATTTGGTCAGGATCCCCCAACCGGAGCTGCGGATACGGTCACTTTTCCGCTGAACCCGAGCATAGGAAACGTGTTTGTAGAACAGTTGTCATGCTACCGGGAGGCTTGGAAGTTCGACTCAAAACAAGTACAGCGGTTTTATCCACTGTATGAAGACGTAGCCTACTCTCGTCGCTTTGAGATTCTGCCTTTCGATCCTGAATTATATGAGCGCAATCACCCGCCTGGTGAGCATCCGGAGCGTATACATTTTTTTAACGACGTTGAATCCGGAACTGACACGCAAGCTTTTATCTGCCATCACGATGAGGTTGTACTCATAGCTGTCCGTGGCACTGCCAGTGGCGCGGACGCTTTACGCGACGCAGATGCTCATCAAGTCCCTTTCCTCGAAGGCGCAGGTAAAGCTCACCGAGGTTTTTACCAAGCTTTCCAAGCCACGTTTCACTTTGTTCTGGATTACCTTTCGCGATATCACATCGGTCAACGTGTTGTCATCTGCGGCCACAGCCTGGGCGGCGCGATTGCCCTGCTGCTGGCTGAAGGACTGCGCCGAATCCCGGACGCCCATTACAACCCACTCCTCTACACCTACGGCGCCCCCCGCGCCGCCGATTCCGAATTTATCTCTGGCGCATCTGCCCTGGTTCACCATCGAATCGTCAACCATAACGATCCTGTTCCCAGCGTCCCGGCGCCGTGGATGAACACCACTGCCAAACTGTGGGTGCCGGGGGCGGTCACCTTGTTCAGTGCGCCCACCGCCGGCGGTTTGCTGTTCGCCGCCGGCCTGGTGCGCGTCGGTGGGAATGCCTACCAGCACCATGGCGAACAACAGCACTTCATGCCGATCACGCTCCCGGATGGCACGCATTCTTCGGTGCTATGGAAACCTGGCTGTGAATCGATCCAGGAGCTGGGCTGCAATCGGGCGTTGCGGTTGCACGGCGACATGCCCGACCGCGACAACCTGTTGAGGCAGCTCTTCCAGGCCAACCAGCACTTCATGACCGCCAGCTATATTCCTGCGGCCTGGGCGACATTGCGCCGCTGGCAGCAAACCCTGGATAGCCAGGGTTCCCTGGTCACTGCGAGGGAGCTGGAGTGGCTTGATCGCGCGCTCGAAGACATGCGGGAACAACTGAGGGCCAAACGCCGCGAACTGGCCCGCATGCGCCCGGCCAACGACCGCAGCCATGAGCATAACGACGCCCTGAATGCAGAGATCGACCGTTTGCATACCAGTCGCGAGCGCCTGGCCAGCCTGCGCTGGCGCCGTCTCGATGGGCGCGATGTGTATGGCAGCCACGCCCAGGGTGCCCACCTGCAACAGGGCCTCAAGCGCTGGTTCACTCACCGGGAAAACCGAATCTTGTCCCAGGTTGCCAGTATCCCTTCACCCATCCACAGCGACCTGGGCAAAGCGCAAGTGCTGGACATCGACTCGATCGTCTAGCGCAGCGTTACATAAACTCCACTTGGGCCGGCTGACGCTTCATCAGCACCTTGCCGTTGCGGATCGAATACAACGGCAGGCCCTGGCTGCGAATCACCTCATAGTCACTGTCTGCCGACAGCACCAACAGGTTGGCCGGTCGGCCGGGTGCCAGGCCGTAGCGGTCGCCGAGCGCCATGGCCTTGGCGCTGTTGTCGGTGACCAGGTCCAGGGCGCTCTGCAGGTTGCGGTAGCCGAGCATATGGCAGATGTGCAAACCGGCTTCCAATACCCGCAGGATGTTGCCGTTGCCCAAGGGATACCAGGGGTCGACGATGGAGTCCTGGCCGAAACACACGTTCATGCCGGCTTCGAGCAGTTCGTTGACGCGGGTGACCCCTCGGCGTTTCGGGAAACTGTCAAAGCGGCCTTGCAGGTGGATACTTTCGGTGGGACAGGAGACGAAGCTGATGCCGGAATGGCCCAGCAGACGAAACAGTTTGGCGCAGTAGGCGTTGTCGTAGGAGCCCATGGCGGTGGTGTGGCTGGCGGTGACGCGGGCGCCCATGTCGCGGCTGCGCGCCTCTTCGGCCAGCACCTCAAGAAAGCGTGAATGCGGGTCATCGGTTTCGTCGCAATGCACGTCTACCAGGCAGCCGGTGCGTTCGGCCAGGTCCATGAGGAACTTCACCGAACTCACCCCTTGATCGCGGGTGTACTCGAAGTGGGGGATGCCGCCGATGACGTCGGCGCCCAGGCGAATGGCTTCTTCCATCAGTTCACGGCCATTGCGGAACGACTCGATGCCTTCCTGGGGAAAGGCCACGATTTGCAGGTCGATCAGGTGCGCGCTTTCTTCACGCACTTGCAGCATAGCCTTGAGCGCAGTGAGGTCCGGGTCGGTCACGTCGACGTGGGTGCGCACATGCTGGATACCGTGGGCGGCGAGGGCCTGGATGGTTTTCTTCGCGCGAGTCCTGGTGTCTTCCTCGGTGATGGTGGCTTTGCGTTCGCCCCAGCATTCGATGCCTTCGAACAGGGTGCCGCTCATGTTCCAGCGGGGTTCGCCGGCGGTGAGCGTGGCATCCAGGTGGATGTGCGGTTCAACGAAGGGCGGGATCACCAGGTTGCCGGCGGCATCCAGGTCGCTGGCCATTAACATCGGTACGCCTGTTTGCGCAGTGATGCTGGCGATCCGGCCGTGTTCCAGGTGCAGATCATGCAGGCCTTCACGGTCGCGCAGGCGGGCATTGATGATGTGCATGGTCAAGTTCCTCTTGGCTAAATTCAATCAGGCGACCGTCAGATTACCATTGGCGGTGCCCAGGCTCATGCCTGGGCGTCAGCCAGCGGTGCGCGCACGCGCAGTACGGCGTTGATCAGTATGTAGGTGAGCGACGCGGCCGCGATCCCCACCAGCGGTGCAACCCAGGGCGAGTTGAACGCCAGCAGCGTACCCACCGCGTACGCCATCAACCCGGGCCAGTTGAACGCGGGCAGGCGGGCATCTGCCAGGCGTGGGTACTGGCCGCGATAGCGGTAGAAGAAGTCCGCCATGATCACCCCGCCAATCGGCGGGATCACCGTGCCCAACAGAATCAGGTACGGCACGAGCATGTCGTACATGCCCAGCAAGGCGAGCAGGGTGCCGATTACCGCACCGGCCAGGGTCACGGTTTTGCGCCGGCGGGTGCGCAGCAGGTTGCAACCGGCGACGGCGAAGTTGTAGATGGTGTTGTCCTGGGTGCTCCAGATATTGAGCAGCAACATGGCCATCGCCGCCATGGCGAAACCCTGCAAAAGCAGGACTTCCACCACATCCGGTTGCTGATAGACGATGGCGCCGTAGGCGCCGATCAGCACCATCAGGCCGTTGCCGATAAAAAAACCGATCAGGCTGGCCAGCACCGCAACCCTGGCCGAGCGGGAGAACCGCGTCCAGTTGGTGGCCTGGGTCGCGCCGCTGACAAAGGTGCCGAATACCAGGGTGATCGCCGTGGACAGGTCCAGCTCGGCGGTCGGCACCACGGCCAGCAGGCCGTCCAGCCCGCCGACCTTGACGGTGGCGACCCACATCGACAGCAACAGCAAAAGGCCCATGGCGGGCACCGCGATATAAGATAGGATTTCCAGCCCGCGATACCCCACGTACGCGGTCGCACAGAACACCAGGCCAAATACCACCATCAAGGCCAGCACGCTGCCCTGGCTCAACGCGAAATACTTGCCCAGCACCACGGCGGCGGTGGCGGTGCCCCAGGCGTACCAGCCAATCTGGGTGAAACCGAGGATCAGATCGCTGAGCTTGCTGCCGATTTCACCAAAGCAGAACCGCCCCATCAATACCGAGTTCAGACCGCTCTTGAAGGCGATGTACCCCAGCCCTGCGGCGTATATACCCAGCAGCAGGTTACCCAGGGCCACGACGCCGAGCATGCCGGTAAAGCTGAAGGCCACGCCCAGCTTGCCGCCGGCAAACATCGTTGCCGTAAAAAACGTGAACCCCAGCAGCACCATGGCGGTGGATGCCAGGCCCTTGCGCGCATGCAGCGGCACTTCACTGAGCGGGTAATCGTTGCCGGATTCTTGCTGGGTCATGTGCCTTGCTCCCTGAATGATGACGCAGGCCTGTTGCACCGAGCGTGCCAAGCTTTCGGCAGCGGTGTATCGACAGCCAAGCGCAGGGAGGGCGTCGGCGCGAGGGTTCCAGGTGGCCTATCAAGCGCGAAAGCAGTGCAGTCGTGAAACAATTTGGATCAGCTGCGGCGAGGCGTAAAAAAACCACCCGCAGGTGGTTCTTCAACGCTGGATCGCTTATTCGCCGCGATAAATGCAGCCGCTGGTGCACGTCTCATGGATGCGAATCGCGCTGAGTTCCGGCAGCAAGGGTTTCAATTCAACCCAGATCCACTTGGCCAGCACTTCGCTGGTGGGGTTTTCCAGGCCGGGGATGTCATTGAGGTAGTTGTGGTCCAGACGCTCGTAGAGCGGCTTGAAGATCGCCTTGATTTCCGAGAAGTCGCGAATCCAGCCGGTATGGGGATCCAGGTCGCCGCTCAAGTGGATCGCCACCTTGAACGAATGCCCATGCAGGCGCCCGCATTTATGGCCGTCCGGGACGTGGGGCAGGCGGTGGGCGGATTCGAACGTAAACTCTTTGAAGATTTCCACGGTATTTTCAGCTCGGTCAGGTATCTGGCAGGCGGCGAGTTTAACAGCTTGACCCGCCGCCGCGCATACCGCCGGGTCAAAGTGCTTGCAAACGCTCGCCCAGGCCACCGTTGTCCGCCAACTGCAGGAACTCATCGCCCAGCCGTCGACTCTCGCTCATTGCCGTCTGCCAGTAGGCGTTGCGGCTCGCGTCGTCGCCCATGAAGCGCTTGAAGTCGCTGCGGTCCGGCAATTTACCGTGGGGCAGGCGGGCCAGGTAGTCCCTTGACGGTGCCAGCAGCAGGACATCCTGCAACCCCTGTGGGTTGCTGCGCCGCCACGGCAGGCCTTTGTCGAACCAGCCCGGAATGACGCGGTCGGTGAAATGCGGGTACAGCACGATATCGTCGCCGCAGTAGGGCAGGTCGAGGTGGTAGTCCAGCAGGCCGCCGTCGCGGTAGGTGCCAACGCCTGCGCCGGGCAGGTCGCGCACGCCTTGCATCACCATGGGAATCGAGCCGGATGCCAGCAGCGCCTGGCGCAGGTTGCCCATTTGCAGTTCAAGGAAGCGCGACGGGAAATCCTCCAGCGCGTGCACCGGAGGCGCCTGGCGGGGATCGTGGATGATCAGGCGTTCGAAATGCCGCGACAGTCGTGCGCGGCCGCGCAGGTTGTCGGCAATCACCGATGACAGGCCCAGGCCCAGCCGGCCTCGATGGTCATCGGCGAGCAGGCCATGGCTTTTCACCACCATGATGTTCAGGCGGTAGTCGGGGTGGTTCAGCACCTGTGCATCACGGCCGGCCAGCAGGTCGTCGAGCATGCGCCGGCAGCTCTGGCTGACTTCGGCCATGGTCACGCCTTTGGCGAAACGCTGTTCGTTGTACAGGCGGCCCAGGTCGAGCAAGCCTTGCACCGGGTCGGGCAGGCAAGCGCTGGCAAACCGCCAGGAACCGATGGACGCACCGATCAGCGCGCGCTCCCGAGGCATGCGCGCCAGCCAGTCGCCGAACAGCGCCAGGTCCAGGCCCTGGATGCCCAGCGCCTTGGGGCCGCCGGCCGCACCCGGGAGAATGCCAACGTCGGCAGGTGCAAGACCTTGCTCGCGAATGCGCGCAAAGGCGCGTTTGCCGGCCCTGAGCGTCAGGGCGGGGAACTTGATGTGAATAGCGGTCATACCGTTCTCTGTCAGAGCGATTGCAGGAGCAAGCTCACTTCTGCGGGAAATTGCCATGGTGGCAATTCAGTTTCAATTAAGTTGCCGCGCGTACCGTGATCATTCGTAGGAAAAACATCCTGAAACGGAGACTTATCATGAAGCGCCTCACAGCGCTGGTCGCCGCCGGTATCATTGCGTTCTCGGTCACGCCGGCCTGGGCAATGGACCCCGACAAACCACTGAAATTGCCTGGCACTGTTACAATTGTCGCCTTCGATCAGCTTGAAGCCACCGCCCTGGGCTTGCATCCGGGGTCGACCTTGCTGGGCACCGACCTGAACGAGGAATACGGCAAGTACATCTACCAGATCGAACTGGAAGATGCCCACGGCCTTGAATGGGACGTTGAATTGGACGCGCTCACCGGGCACGTTCTCAAGAATCATCAGGACACGTAATGACGCTATATCGACGCGCCGGTAGTCTGGTGCTGCTGGCGCTCCTGGCCTTTTGCTCAAGCCTGGCCGCTCGCGACCTCAATCAGGATGAAGCCTTGGCGCTGCGGCAGCAGGGCGTGATCCTGCCGCTGGAGCTCCTGTTGCATAAGGCGATGTCCCGCTACCCGGGAGGCCGGCTGCTGGAGGCGGAGTTGGAGCTCAAGCATGGCCAATACGCCTATGAAGTGGAACTGGTGACCACCGAAGGCGTCGTGCGCGAAATCAAGCTCGACGCCACCAACGGTACCTTGATCAAGGATAAGGAAGACTGATGCGCCTGCTTTTGGTGGAAGACAACGTCCCGCTGGCCGATGAGCTGCTGGCCGGCCTGCAGCGTCAAGGCTATGCGGTCGATTGGCTGGCCGATGGACGCGACGCGGCGTACCAGGGCCGCAGCGAGCCCTATGACCTGATCATCCTCGACCTTGGCCTGCCGGGCTTGCCGGGGCTCGAGGTGCTGGGGCAATGGCGCGCCGCAGGCCTGGCCACGCCGGTGCTGGTGCTGACGGCGCGTGATTCCTGGGCGGAACGCATCGAGGGGCTCAAGGCCGGTGCCGATGATTACCTGAGCAAGCCTTTTCACCCCGAAGAGCTGCACCTGCGCATCCAGGCGTTGTTGCGCCGGGCCCACGGGCATGCCAACCAACCGACCCTGCAGGCAGCCGGTCTGCACCTGGACGAAGGCCGCCAGTGCGTGCTGCGCGACGGTGACGAGATCCAGCTCACGGCCGCCGAGTTCCGCCTGTTGCGCTATTTCATGCTGCACCCCGAACAGATCCTGTCCAAAAGCCATCTGGCCGAGCATCTCTATGATGGCGAGACCGAGCGCGATTCCAACGTGCTGGAAGTCCACGTCAACCATCTGCGGCGCAAACTGGGACGCAGTGTGATCGAAACCCGGCGCGGCCAGGGTTACCGGTTTGGCGCCAGCCCTGCATGAAGTCGATCCAGCGGCGCTTGAGCCTGGGGTTGATCAGCGTGATGGTGATCGTCGGCGTGGTGCTGGCGCAAACCAGCCTGTGGCTGTTCGAGGCCGGATTGCAGCGCTATCTGGAGGCCGGGCTGCGCAACGACAGCGAGAACCTGCTGGTAGCGCTGGTGCGTGGACCCAACGGTGTGCAGCTGGATGAGCAGCGCCTGTCACCGGCCTATCAACGGCCATTCTCGGGGCACTATTTCCGCATTGATTTTGCCGACACGCACTGGCGCTCCCGCTCATTGTGGGACCAGGAGCTGCCGACGCTTCCCGAGGCCGGTCTCAAGGGCAACCTGCAACTGGGGCCTGAAGGCCAGAAACTGTTGGTATTGCGCTCGGACTACAAACGCTTCGGCCAGTCGATCTCCATCAGTGTGGCGCAGGACTACACGCCGGTGCGGGAAAGTTTCCGCCTGATGCGCCAGATCGGCCTGGTACTGGGGCTGGCGGCCTTGCTGGTGGTGTTGGTATTGCAGCGCATCACCGTACGCCGCGCCTTGCGCCCGCTGGAAACCGCGCGCAATCAGATTGCTCAGTTGCAACAGGGCCAGCGTTCGCAACTGGACACCCAGGTGCCGGCGGAGCTGGAGCCGCTGGTGGCGCAGATCAACCATTTGCTGGCGCACACCGAAGACAGCCTCAAACGCTCGCGCAATGCCCTGGGCAACCTGGGGCACGCGCTGAAGACCCCGTTGGCGGTGATGCTGAGTGCCGCGTCAAGCGAGGCGCTCAGGGATCAGCCGCAGTTGAGCAAGTTATTGCGCGATCAGCTTGAACAGGTGCAGCAGCGCCTCAACCGCGAGCTCAATCGCGCGCGCCTGGCCGGTGAAACCTTGCCGGGGGCGTTGTTTGACTGTGAAAAGGAACTGCCGGGGCTATTGGCCACCCTGCGCATGATCCACGGCGAACACCTGGACCTCAGCTACCACGTCGCCCCGGGCCTGCAACTGCCCTGGGACCGGGAAGATTTGCTGGAGCTGCTCGGCAACCTGCTGGACAACGCGTGCAAATGGGCGGATGCCGAAGTTCGACTGAGCGTGAGTGAGGCGCCGCACGGCTATCGGCTGGCGGTCGAAGACGATGGCCCGGGCATTCCGGAGATCCAGCGTGAGCAGGTGTTCAGCCGTGGCGCACGCCTGGATGAACAGATTGATGGCCACGGCCTGGGGCTGGGCATTGTGCGCGATATTGTTGACGTGTGGGGCGGGGTGCTGCAGTTGCAGGAAAGTGAATTGGGCGGGCTCAAGGTGCTGATCGAATTGCCCAGGCGGTAGTGCCAATCTAAAACTGTGGGGGGGTGGTGCGACGATTCGACTTGCCCCCCCGTTGCTACTTGTCAGCCTATGACTATCTTACTGATGCTCCACAATCCAATGTGGGAGGGGGCTTGCCCCCGATGGCGGCCTCTGGGCCGACCAGGGTGTTGGATCAGACCGAGTACATATCCGTTTCTGCGGTCACGGCTACTTAGGGTTCCGCCCTGACGGCGGCTCACTTTTGAAAAGCGCAAAAGTAAGCAAAACGCTCTTGCCCCACCACTCGGCACCTCGCTTAGGCTCGGTGTGCCCGAACGCAGGCTTGAATCCGTGGGCCGCCGCCACGCGCCATCCATGGCGCGGGGCGGCTAACCCGGCGTCCTGCCGGGTTACCCACGGATTCAAGCCTGCGTTCGGCCAGCGTGGTTTAACGGGGCGCCTGAGATCAAGATCAAAAGCGGCTCGCTTCGCATCGTGGTTAGGGTGGGGGCATCGCCGTCTGTAGGAGCGAGCTTGCTCGCGAAAAACTTACAGGCACCGCGTTCATTCAGAAAGCACGCGTTATCGTTGACGTTTTTCGCGAGCAAGCTCGCTCCTACATTGGACCAGCGTCGTTACACCCGGAACTGATCCATCAACCCCTGCTGCTGATTCGCCAGGTTGTTCAACGCCCGGCTCACGCGCGCCGATTCATTGGCTTGTTCCGACAGCGACTCGGTCACGTCGCGAATTGTCGCTACGTTGTTGTTGATCTCCTCGGCCACGGCGCTTTGCTCTTCGGCGGCGCTGGCGATTTGCAGGTTCATGTCGCTGATCACGGTGACGGCGTCACCGATCTGGCGCAGTGCGGTGACCGCCTGGCCGACTTGCTCGACACTGCCTTGAGCCTGACGATAGCTGTTGCCCATGGCTCCGACGACTTCCTGGGTGCCGCTTTGCAATTGCTCGATCACCACGCGGGTTTCTTCCACCGATTCCTGGGTGCGTCGTGCCAGGTTGCGCACTTCGTCGGCCACCACGGCAAAACCCCGGCCGGCCTCACCGGCGCGGGCGGCCTCGATGGCGGCATTGAGCGCCAGCAGGTTGGTCTGCTCGGCGATGCCGCGAATCACTTCCAGCACCGAGCCGATTTTTTCGCTGTTGCTCGCCAGGCCTTCAACCTGGGTCATGGCAGTGCTCATGTCAGCCGCCAGCAGGCCGATGTTGTTGGTGGTCTGATCGATCACGGTCAGGCCGTCGCGGGTGGACTGGTCGGCATCGCGGGCCGCTTGCGCTGCCTGGGCTGCGCTGCGGGCGACGTCCTGGGCGGTGGCGCTCATTTCGTGGGAGGCCGTGGCCACCTGGTCAACCTGACGATACTGCTGCTCCATGCCGGCGCTGGTTTCGCTGGCGATCGCGGCGGATCGGTCGGCGGTGCCACGGGCGTCCTGCACCGATTGTTTGACCTCGGCGATGATCGGCTGCAGCTTGTCGAGGAAACGGTTGAACCAGCCGGCCAGTTGGCCCAGTTCGTCCTGTTTGTCGTAGGCCAGGCGGCGGGTCAGGTCGCCTTCGCCGCTGGCGATGTCCTCGAGCATATGTGCTACGCCGAGGATCGGCCGAGTCACGCTGCGCGCCATCAGCCACACCAGGATCAAACCGACCACGGCGGCCAGCAGGCCCAGGCCAAGTTCGAGCAGGGTGCCTTGGGTATTGTCGGCATCCAACTGGGCCTTGAGCGCCTCGGCCGGGGCCACCAGGACTTTTTTCGGTACGTCCAGCAGCACGCCCCATGGCTTGCCGTCCGGGATCGGGGCAAAGGGCGCCAGCACTTTGAGTTGGTGGTCGGTGCGCAGGCTGCGGATCTGTGTGCCGCTCGCCAGGGCACTGATCAACTGTGCGCCGCTGTCGGGGTCGACCTGGTCCAGGCGTTGACTGAGTTTGCTGGCGTCCGGGCTGTAGCCGGCGAGCAAGCCGGTGGGGCTCAGAATGCTGACGTGGGCCTGGCCGTCGTAGAGCTTCTGGCTGGCCTGTTGGCTCACGGCCTGCAAGCTGTTGAGATTGATGTCCACCGACAACGAGGCAATGACTTTGCCGTTGACCATCAGCGGGAAGACGATGCTGGTCATCAGCACGTTCTGCCCGTCGATCACATAAAAGTAAGGTTCGATCACGCAGGGCTTGAGGGTGGTGCGCGGGCAGGTGAACCAGGCGTTGGCTTTTTCGCCGCTGGGGCCGATGGACGTGTCGGTCATGTCGCTTTCGGGCAGCGCCATGGAGGTGATTTTGCCGGGCGTCGGCTGCGACCAGTACAGGGCGAAGCGGCCTTTGTCGTTACTGCCCAGCTCCGCCTGGTTGGCGAACAGCTCATCCTTGCCATCCAGCGCATTGGCTTCAAATACCAGGGACAAACCCAGCAGGTCGGGGTTGGCCTGCAGCGCGGCGCGGACCTGACGAGTCAGGTCTTCGCGGGTGTCGAAGGCATCCAGGAAGCGTTTTTCCGCCTGTTCGCGCAAAAACAGCACCTGGCGGGAAAACCCATGGCCGTACTGGTAGGCATCCATGAACTGCTGGCGAATGCCCAGCGCCTGCACTTCACCTTGCGCCTCGATACGCGCCTGGGCGGCTTCATCGAGCATCTGCATGCTGGACGCCTTGACCTGCTCGGAACTCTGCGCCATTCGGTACAGCGACAGACCCACCAGCAGGGTCACGATCCCCAGCAGGCACAGGCCCGCGAGCAGGGTAATTTTCCATTGAATGGAGAGCTGCCTGAGCGACATCGGGACATCCTTACATGAATACACATAGAGACACCGTTATCGGCTGCGCGCGTTTTTTCTTTATTCAAACAGTCAATTTAAACCTGCCCAGGGTCACAGCTTTTTGACATGGCCGGCCGGCTGCTGCAAAGTGCGGGCCCTCTAATAAGACCTCTTTGAGCCCGTACGCCGGCAGCGCCTTCAATGGCCGCTGCGGCGCGGGCATGCCTGTCTTTTATGTTTCTGTCTTGAGGTAACCATGATTAACGCTGTTATCGCCGCGGTCGGCACCATGCTGGTGCTCAGCCTGTCCCGTGTGCATGTGGTCATCGCCATTATTGTGGGCGCCCTGGTGGGCGGCTTGACCGGAGGGCTGGGGATCGACGCCACGCTCAAGGCGTTTAACAGCGGTTTGGGCGGCGGTGCGACGGTGGCTTTGTCCTACGCCTTGCTCGGCGCTTTCGCGGTGGCGATTGCCAAGTCCGGCCTGGCACATGCCTTGGCGGACAAAGCGCTGCTGCTGGTCGATCGCCAGGAAGCCAGCGGCGGCAACCACGTCAAATGGCTGCTGATCGGCCTGCTCGGGGCGGTGGCGATCGCTTCACAGAACATCCTGCCCATCCACATCGCGTTCATCCCGCTGCTGGTGCCGCCGTTGTTATATGTGCTGACCAAGCTGCAACTGGATCGCCGCCTGATCGCTTGCGTCATGACGTTCGGCTTGATCACGCCGTACATGTTCCTGCCGGTGGGCTTCGGCAATATCTTCCTCAACCAGATCCTGCTGGCCAACGTGGCCAAGAGCGGTGTGGACATCAGCCAGGTCAACGTGACCCATGCCATGAGCCTGCCTGCGCTGGGCATGGTGGTCGGGCTGCTGGTGGCGGTGTTTATCAGCTATCGCCGAAAACGCGTGTACGACCTGGAAAAAATCGAGCGTGTCGAGCAGGTGGCGGTGCAGTACAACCCATTGACCCTGCTGGTGGCCGGCCTGGCGATTGCCTCGGCGTTCATCATTCAACTGTGGCTGGACTCGATGATCATCGGCGCGTTGGCCGGGTTCCTGATTTTCTCGGTGTCGGGCATCGTGCGCTGGCGCGAGACCGATGACCTGTTCACCGAAGGCATGAAGATGATGGCGATGATCGGCTTCATCATGATCGCCTCGTCGGGCTTTGCCGAAGTGCTCAAGGCCACCGGTGATGTGCGCTCCCTGGTGGAAACCTCGGCGGCGTTCATCGGCCATAGCCGTGGAGTCGGGGCGTTGTTGATGCTGCTGGTGGGGCTGTTGGTGACCATGGGCATCGGTTCGTCGTTTTCCACGGTGCCGATCCTGGCCGCGATTTTCGTACCGTTGTGTGTGCAACTGGGCTTCAGCCCGGTGGCGATCGTGTGTATCGTCGGCACCGCCGGCGCGTTGGGCGACGCCGGTTCACCGGCCTCCGATTCCACACTCGGCCCGACCTCCGGCCTGAATATCGACGGCCAGCACCATCATATCTGGGACACCGTGGTGCCGACTTTCCTGCACTACAACCTGCCGCTGCTGGCGTTTGGCTGGCTGGCGGCGATGACGCTCTGACATCAGCTCCCTCACCTCACTGTAGGAGCGAGCTTGCTCGCGAAAAACGCCCAGATAACGCGTTCATCCAGAATGCACGCGTTATCGTTGACGACCTTCGCGAGTAAGCTCGCTCCTACAGAAATGACGCATTTGGCCGCTAACCTCTCAAGTCGCCCCTAATAAGAGAGAAAAGCCATGCGTCTGAGCCTCAAGGCCAAAGTCCTGTCCCTTGCCGTCGTGCCGGTGTTGCTGTTCGCCCTGGTCATCAGCCTGACCACCGTGTGGATGCTGCAGGGCCAGGCGCGCAACGAGGTGGATGAAACCCGCCAGCGCCTGCTCAACGATGCCAAGGCTACCCTGCAGGGTTATGTCGAAGTGGCCATGACCACCATCAAACCGCTCTACGACGCCGCTGCCCCCGGCGATACGGCGGCGCGGGCGCAGGTGGTCAAGTTGCTGTCCAACACCGGCTATGGCAAGGACGGCTACTTCTTCGGCTACGATTCCGAGACCATCCGCCTGTTCAAGGGCAACAGCCCGGACGGCGTGGGCAAGAGCTTCAAGGATAACCGCGACCCCAACGGCGTCTACGTCAACCGCGACCTGGTCAAAGTCGGCAAGGATGGCACCCACTACCTGCAATACAGCTCGACCCAGCCCGGCCAGACCGAGTTGGTGCCCAAGCTCGGTTACACCGAATACCTGCCCAAGTGGGACATGGTCATCGGCACCTCGGTCAACCTGGATGGCATCGAAGCCCAGGTCGCAGTGGTCGAGGCCAAGGTCCACGCGCGCATGGAGGGCGTGCTGTTGAGCATTCTCGGTTTGGCCGCCGTGGTGTTGCTGGTGATCGCCGCTGTCGGCCTGCTGGTGGCCAACACCATTCTGCGCCCACTGAGCCTGATGAAGGCCAACCTCGACGATATCGCCGCCGGCGAAGGTGACTTGACACGCCGCCTGGCCATTACCAGCCAGGACGAACTCGGCGACCTGGCCGGCGCGTTCAACCGCTTTGTCGACAAGATTCACGGCCTGGTCCGCCAGATCACCGAAATGACCGCGCAACTCACCGGCCTGGTGAGCCAGGTGTCCGAGCAAGCCCAGCGCTCGGAAACCGCCATGGAGCGTCAGCGTCACGAAACCGACCAGGTCGCCACCGCGATCAATCAGATGTCGTCCGCCGCCCATGAAGTGGCGCGCAGTGCCCAGGGCGCCGCCGTTGCCGCGCAGCAGACCGATGCCGAGGGCCAGGCCGCCAAGCGCGTCGTGGACGGCAGCATCGCGCAGATTCATGCGCTGGTGAGCGATATCCGCAGCAGCGGGGTGTCCCTCGACAGCCTGCAGCAGGATGTGTCGTCGATTGTCAGCGTACTCAGTGTGATCCGCTCGATTGCCGAACAAACCAACCTGCTCGCGCTGAACGCGGCGATTGAAGCTGCGCGTGCCGGGGAGGCCGGGCGCGGCTTTGCCGTGGTCGCTGATGAAGTGCGCGCCCTGGCCAGCCGCACCCAGACCAGCACCCAGGAAATCCAGGGCATGATCGACCGCCTGCAAAAAGGCACCGAAGCCGCCGTGGACGCCATGCGCCGCTCCAGCGATGCCGGTGACGGCACCTCGGCCCAGGCCAACCAGGCCGGAGCATCGCTGGACACCATGGCGCAGTTGATCGGCACCATCAACGCCATGAACGCGCAGATCGCCAGCGCCGCCGAAGAGCAAACCGCCGTGGCCGAGGAAATCAACCGCAGCGTGCACCAGATTGCGGGGGCGGTGGACAGCGTGGCCGATGAAACCCGACTCGGCGCCCAGACGTCCCGCAGCCTGGCGGATTTGGGTCAACGCCTGGGGCAGTTGGTCGGTCAGTTCAGGATCTGATCACTCCAGGCTTGGCTCCACCGCTTTTTTACGCGGCAATGCGTGAGAGGTTCACAGGCTGTACGGCATCAGCTCATCTGAATCAATGTCTTGAGGATGGTGCTTTCGGTCGAGATGGTTTTTGCGTTCGCCTGATAGTTGCTCTGGGCCTTGATCAGGTCGACCAACTCGTTGGTCAGGTTGACGTTGGAGTTTTCCAGGGCGTTGGCCTTGATCGAACCCAGCGTACCGGTTTGCGGGGCGTCGTAACCGGGTTGGCCCGAAGCGAAGGTCTCTCGCCAGGTCGTGCTGCCGCCAGGCTGCAGGCCTTGTTCGTTGTTGAAGCTCGCCAGCGATATCTGGCCCACAGCCTTGCTCTGCTGGTTACTGAACGTGGCGAACAGTACCCCGTTGCCGTCGATTTTAAGGCCGGTGATCTGGCCGGTGGCATAGCCGTCGGTGAACGGCGGGTTGCGATAAGTGGCCGAATTGTATTGGGTGGTGTTGGCGATGTTGATGGCGATCCCGGTCGGATTGGCAGTCGCGCCGTTTGCTTTCCACACACCTCCCGTCACAGTGCCAGGGACCCAGCCGGTAATGGTCAGGATTTTATCGGATACGCCTGCGGTTACCACGCTGGTGAGCCTGCCTGCACCGTCAAAGGTCAATGTCGACGGCACCGGTGGGGTCGATGGCGTGCCGGTTGGCGCCGAACCATCAGGGTTGCGACCGTCAATCAAGGTGTAGGCGTTCCACTTGTTGCCGTCGGTTTTCACCAGGTACTGCACCATCGGGTGCGCGTTGCCCTGGGCGTCGTACAACGTCGTGCTGTATTGAGTGGTAAAGGTGCTGGTGTCGGTCGGGTTGAATGGCTTGGCCGCCTGGTCGATCACCCGTTCCGAGGCGTTCAGGTTACTGGTGGAGTCCACCTTGGTGGAGGCCTTCGGCGGCAGGTTCGACAGGTTCAGTTGCAGGTCGGTCAGGCCACGCTTGATAATCTTGCCATCGGCATCCGCCGCGTAGCCTTGCAGGCGCGAGGTGCCCGTGTTGTTGGTGATGTAGCCGTCTTTGTCGGCACGGAAGGCACCGCTGCGGGTGTAGGCCAGCGAACCGTCGCTGCCTTTCTGGACGAAGAAACCACTGCCCTGAATCGCCATGTCGAGGATGCCGCCGCTGCCGTTGACGTCGCCTTGAGTGAACTGCTGAGACACGGTCGCCAGGTTCACCCCGTTGCCGATGCTGTTCTGGCCGGTACCCAGTTTGGAGGCGGCATAGATGTCGGCGAATTCCGCACGGGAGGACTTGAAGCCTGTGGTCGCGACGTTGGCGATGTTATTGCCCGTCACGTCCATCTGCTTGTTGGCGGCGTGCAGACCGCTAAGGCCAGTATTGAAAGACATATCAACTCCTTGGGGTGCCGTTGCTGTTCAAGGCGGGGAAGGGCTGAGTGTGTACAACGCGCATGGATGTTTGTGGGAGGTTGTGTGGAGAGAGGGTGGAGGCCTGGATTTATTTACCCGGTGCGACGTCAGAGGACGCGCATCAGCACGATTGATCTGCGTCTACCCTTGCAACAAAGATGGCACTCGCAGCGCTGGCAGCGGACTAAGCAGCAGGGCGCACATGCGCGCTCTGCTTTTCTGACATGGATCGGACATGAATCAAACCAATCTGCAATTCAAAACCTTGTTGTTACTGCTGGCCCTGGTCACGGTCGCCTTTATCTGGATATTGCTGCCGTTCTACGGCGCGGTGTTCTGGGCGGTGATCCTCGGCATCATCTTTGCGCCCATGCAGCGCCGCCTGCAGCAGCGCTTTGGCTGGAACCGCAACCTGACGTCCCTGACCACCTTGCTGGTGTGCCTGGTGATCGCGATTTTGCCGGTGATCATTACCAGCGCCTTGCTGGTGCAAGAGGGCGCCACGCTCTATAAAAACGTCGAAAGCGGCAAGTTGGATGTGGCCGGTTATATCGAGCAGTTCAAGCATTTCCTGCCGCCGTATTTCCAGCACCTGCTGGACCGTTTCGGCATGGGCAACCTGGAAGGTCTGCGCGAGAAGGTGGTCAAGGGCGCGATGCAGGGCAGCCAGTTCTTCGCCTCCCAGGCATTCAGCTTCGGCCAGGGCACGTTCGATTTCCTGGTGAGCTTCTTCATCATGCTGTACCTGCTGTTTTTCCTGCTGCGCGACGGCCCGGAGCTGGTACGCAAGGTGCGCACGGCGGTGCCGCTGGCCGAGCCGCAAAAGCGTCGCCTGCAACTCAAGTTCAACCGGGTGGTGCGGGCTACGGTCAAGGGCAACGTGCTGGTGGCTGTCACCCAGGGTGCGCTGGGGGGCTTGATCTTCTGGTTTCTGGATATTCCCAGCGCGTTGCTCTGGGCGGTATTGATGGCGTTTCTGTCCCTGCTGCCTGCGGTGGGCGCCGGGATTGTCTGGGGACCGGTGGCCGCGTACTTCCTGTTGAGCGGTTCGATCTGGCAGGGCGTTGTGCTGGCCTTGTTCGGCGTGTTCGTGATCGGCCTGGTGGACAATGTGCTGCGCCCGATCCTGGTGGGCAAGGACACCAAGATGCCGGATTACCTGATCCTGATCTCGACCCTGGGCGGGCTGTCGGTGTTTGGCCTCAATGGTTTCGTGATCGGGCCGCTGGTCGCGGCGCTGTTCATATCCTGCTGGGCGTTGTTTGTCGAAACCAAGCCACGCGTCAAGCTGCCGCTGCCCTAGGCTTCAAGCCTGTAGCCGGCTGCCAGCTGGCGTTGCATCTGGGCGTCGGATAATGAGGTGAGCGGGCCGCTGATGGGCTCGCCATCGCTTACCACGTACCAGCAGGCGAGCAGGCCGCGCTTGCGAAGAGGGGCGGGAACGGCGCTGCCGATGACGGACATGATCTGAACAGTGGGCATAAGTACCTCCAAACGTTATGGAGGTCACCTTACGGTGCGCCGGCGCCGAGGAAAAATCACCTGGCTCGATAGTCGACATCAATGCCAGGCGTCAGTCCACCACCTGATCGAGCATGTGCACCACTTCCTGTTCGCTGAGCAAGCCTTTGCGCACCAGGCTTTCGGCCAGCAATGCCAGGAACTTTGCGCTGCGGTGGCCTTCCAGGTGCTTGAGTTCGGTCAAGGCGCTGTAGACCTTGCTGGACGTGCAGAGGCCAGCGGTGCGGTGCGGATTTTGCGTGGGCATGGTCCATCGTCCTTAATTGTTATTGAGTGGACAGAATCAATACTGAGACGGCTTGGTGACACAAACATGACAGCGTTTGTATGAGTCGATCAAGAGGCGATCCCAACCTGATGATGTGGGATCGGCGCTCAAGCATTGTCCTCACAACGACCTTGGCAGCATAAATCCAGACTTTGCCGCAAAAAAAGGCCCCGCGTGTGGGCGAGGCCTGTGGCGTGTGCACCGATCGGCGGTTACCAGCCGTGGCGATAGTAGCCGTGGGGCGGGCCATAGTAGCCATAACCCCGTGGCGGGCCGTAATAGACGGGCGCCGGGCGGTAATAGACCTGTTGCTGCACGTACACCGGTGGTGGCGGCGCGTAGTAGACCGGCGGCGGAGCGGCATACACCGGCTGCGGCTGCACGTACACCGGTTGTTGCTGTACATAGACCTCACGAGGCTGGCTGGCAACCACGGAACCAACGACAGCCGCACCGACAATCGCACCCAACACGGCCGGGCCGCCCCACCCACCACCGTGAGCGGAAGCTTGGCCTGCCATAGCGAGTGCGCCAATAAGCAAAGCAATCCTGGGGACTTTACGCATCATGATCTTTCCTCGGTTAGCCCCTGCGCTTGTGGTCTGCAATCAATAGACTCAAGGATTGTCGCGGGGATACTTTTAAGACAACGTATTTCTAAAAAACAGCACAGCCAATAGGTAAAGGTTGTGTAAGGTCTGTACCGATTTGCTTACCTCAAGGAGTTACCCATGCAGATGCACCCCAACAAGGACACCCGGCTGTGCATGTCACTGTCGGCACGTCCCGGAAATTTTGGCCTGCGTTTCCATAACCATCTGTATGAGCAGTTGGGCCTGAATTTCTACTATAAAGCCTTCAGCAGCCAGGACTTGCCTGGCGCGATCGGCGGCATACGGGCCCTGGGCATTCGTGGCTGTGGCGTGTCCATGCCGTTCAAGGAAGCTGCCATCGCTTTAGTGGACGAACTTGACGATTCGGTTCAAGCCATCGATTCGCTGAACACCATCGTCAACACCGATGGCCGTCTCAAGGCCTACAACACCGATTACATGGCCGTCGAGCAGCTGCTGAAAAAGCACCAGGTGCCGAAAGATTCGAGCTTCGCCCTGCGCGGCAGCGGCGGCATGGCCAAGGCCGTAGCCAGTGCCTTACGCGATGGCGGTTACGCCAAGGGTGTGATCGTGGCGCGCAACGAAGCGGCGGGCAGGGCCCTGTCGCAGAACCTGGGGTACGCATGGCAGGCTGAGTTGGGCGAGTTACGCCCGCAACTGCTGGTGAATGTGACACCGATCGGCATGAGCGGCGGGGCGGAAGCGGATCAGCTGGCATTTGCGGCCGAGGCCGTGGACAACGCCGAGACGGTGTTCGATGTCGTCGCGATCCCTGCTGAAACACCGTTGATCGTGCGTGCGCGTGCCAAGGGCAAGCGGGTGATTACCGGGCTTGAAGTGATTGCGATCCAGGCGCTGGAGCAGTTTGTGCTGTATACCGGCGTGCGCCCTACGCAGGAGCAGTTCCAGGCGGCGGTGGCCTTCGCCCGGAGCTGACGCCTTGTAGGAGCGAGCTTGCTCGCGAAAAACGTCAACGATAACGCGTGTTTTCTGAATGAACGCGATGCCAGTGAGTTTTTCGCGAGCAAGAGCTAGGCGTCCCCATCGCTCCTACAGACGGTGGTGTGCGCTTAACTGACTGGCATTAGCGCAAGATTGAATCTCGTCAGGCCTGTTCCAACTGTGTCAGGCGTTCTTCCAGGGCGGCAATTCGCGCCTCCAGCTCTTCAATGCGCTCGGCGCCGACGGCCCCGCCGCCACGCTCCACCGGGTTCCCGCGTGCGGCAATAATCGCTTCGATATCCGCCGGGTCGCCCAGCGCATGGGTATACCGATCCTCGCGCTGCCCCGCCTGGCGCGGCACCAACACAGCCAAGCCGCGGGCAATCAGGCGTTCCAACTGATGCACCACTTGCTCGGCGTCTTCAAAGTCATGCATGCGCCCGCTGCGCGTCAGCAACTCGTTGACGGTCTGCGGCCCGCGCAGGAACAACAGCCCGATCAGGATGACCTGCGCCGGTACCAGTTCCAGCGCCTTGTCGACGCGGTGTTCCCAGCGGTCGGCGCGGCTGCCCATGACCAGCCGGGTAAAACCCTGGCCTTCCAGTACGCGCAAGCTTTGGCCAACCTGGCCCTGGCTGAGGTTGGTCACCGGTTCGCGGCTGGTCTTCTGGTTACAGGCCAGCACCAGGGCGTTAAGGGTCAGGGGGTAGGTTTCCGGGTTGGTTGCCTGCTTCTCGATCAGGCAGCCCAGGACGCGGATTTCCGTGCTGTTCAGGCGCGGCTCAGAAGTGTCGGTGTCGTGCTCGGCGGTCATCGCGCGTTCCCTATGCAGTGAATCCACTAGCCTAAGCCGGAAAAAATAAAAGACAAGCGGCAGGCATGGCTATAATCGTCGCTGGTTCCAACCCTGCCATTACCGTGAGACTGACATGACTATTTCCCTGTATGCCGCTTCCATCCCAGTCTTCAAGCAAATGCTCAACGCCCTGAGCGATGTGCTGAACAAGGCCGAAGCCCACGCCAGCGCCAAAAACATCGAGCCGAACGCCTTGCTGCAGGCGCGCCTGTTCCCGGACATGTTCCAACTGGTGCGCCAGGTACAGATTGCTGTCGACTTCGCCAAAGGTGTCAGTGCACGCCTGGCCGAGATTGAAGTGCCCAAGTACGAAGACAGCGAAGTCACCTTCGCCGACCTGCAAGCGTTGATCGCCAAAGTGCTGGCCTTTGTCGACACCATCAAGCCTGAGCAAATCGACGGCAAGGAAGGCATCGAGATCGTCACTCGCCCGGGCACCCCGAAAGAGAAGCGCTTCAGCGGCCAGTCCTACCTGCTGACCTACGGCCTGCCGCAGTTCTTCTTCCACGTCACCACCGCTTACGCCTTGTTGCGTCACAACGGCGTGGAAGTGGGCAAGCGTGACTACATGGGCGCTTTCTAAGCCTGTGACATGATCGTTCCCACGCTCTGCGTGGGAATGCCGCCCTGGACGCTCCGCGTCCGGCTCGTTGCGCAATGGCTGGTGTTCAAGCCGGCTGTGCATCCTTGTCCAAACACGCCGCTGCGGTGAACAACACATCGGTGGACGAGTTGAGCGCGGTTTCCGCCGAATCCTGCAATACGCCGATGATGAAGCCGACAGCCACCACCTGCATGGCAATCTCACTCGGAATGCCGAACAGACTGCACGCCAGCGGAATCAGCAGCAGCGAGCCGCCGGCCACGCCCGAAGCCCCGCAGGCACAGATGGCCGCGACCACGCTGAGCAGTACGGCGGTGGGCAGGTCCACGGCGATGCCCAGCGTATGCACGGCTGCCAGCGTCAGTACAGTGATGGTGATTGCCGCACCGGCCATGTTGATCGTGGCACCCAGGGGGATCGACACCGAATACGTGTCTTCATGCAGGCCCAGGCGTTTGCTCAACGCCAGGTTCACCGGAATATTCGCCGCCGAGCTGCGGGTAAAGAACGCGGTGATACCGCTTTCGCGCAGGCACAGCAGCACCAGGGGGTAAGGGTTGCGACGCAGTTTCCAGAATACGATGGCCGGGTTGATCACCAGCGCCACAAACAGCATGCAGCCGATCAATACCACCAGCAGATGGGCATAGCCGAGCAGGGCGCCGAAGCCGGAGGTGGCCAGGGTCGAGGCGACCAGGCCGAAGATCCCCAGCGGGGCGAAGCGGATCACCATCCGTACGATCAGCGTTACGCCATTGGACAGGTCGTCGAGCACGGTGCGGGTGGTGTCGCCTGCATGGCGAATGGCAATGCCCATGCCGATGGCCCAGGCCAGGATGCCAATGAAGTTGGCATTCATCAGCGCGCTGACCGGGTTATCCACCACGCTGAGCAGCAGGCTTTGCAGCACCTCGCCGATACCGCCGGGGGCGCTGACGGTGGCGTCATGGGTAGCCAGGACCAGGGAAGACGGGAACATCATGCTGGCAACCACCGCGACCACCGCAGCGGCAAAGGTACCCAGCAAATACAGGAACAGGATCGGTCGGATATGGGTTTGCTGGCCGTGTTTATGATTGGCGATGGACGCCATCACCAGCACGAACACCAGGATCGGCGCGACGGCCTTCAGGGCCGCGACGAACACTTTGCCGATAAAGCCGGTGGCCTTGGCGGCCTCTGGCAGCAACAGGGCCAGCAGAATGCCGGCGATCAGGCCGATGATGATTTGGGTGACCAGGCTGACGCGCATTAAACGTTGCAGCAGAGAAGGGGCAGCAGTCATAAACGGTTGTCTCTAGTTTTTTTAGTGGGCACAGCATTGCAGGGAGAAAGTACTGTAGGAAGCAGGCGCAAAGTCTAGCATGCTGTAGGACGAGTCCCGTTTGCTGCGTCATTGCGTCACCGCCACCGTCGGATTTGCCAAATCGCGCCCACAGTGTGCTCAGGGCAGGGCGGTAAACAGTTCGCGTCGGGCGCCTTCGGTAATCGCCACGATGCCCGGGTGCTTGACCTTGCGCTCCACCGAGATGGCGTAAAACGATTCGGTCACCGCGTCGGTCTGGCCGATCAGTGCCACGCCGTACTGGCGCACCACCTCATCGGCGATCACGCTGGGGGCGATAAAAATGCCGCTGCCGGATTGCCCGAATGCCTGCATCAAGGCGCTGTCGTCGAACTCGCCGATGATCCTGGGCTGAATCTGCTGATCGGCGAACCAGCGCTGCAAACGGCTGCGCACCACGGTCTCCGCGCCGGGGATCAACAACGGTGCGCCGTGCAAACACGCCGGGAACGCGCCGCCATGTTGCTCGGCCAACGCGTGGGTGGCAAAAAAGCTGATGCCGCATTCCCCCAGCTTCTGGCTGTAGCCCTTGATGTCCAGGTGAGTAGGCATCGGGCTGTCGGAAATCACCAGGTCCAGGCGCTGGATCGCCAGGTCGGCCAATAACCGTTCGAGTTTGTCTTCACGGCACGTGATGCGGATCGGTTCGCTCAGCTCCATGGTGGGCGCGATCAGGCGGTACACGATGGACTTGGGCACCACGTCCGCCACCCCGACGCGAAACACGATCTGCTGCTCATTGGGCTGCGCGCGCAGCATCGCCTCCAATTCATTGCCGGTCTGGAACATCTGCTCGGCGTAGGGCAGGGCCTGGCGCCCGGTTTCGGTCAGCTCCAGCTGGCGCCCTACGCGCTGAAACAGGGCGATGCCAAAGGTCTGTTCCAACAGGCTGATCTGCCCGCTGATGGTTTGGGGCGTAAGGTTCAGTTGTTCGCAGGCGCGCACAATGCTGCCCGTCTTCGCCACCACCCAAAAGTAATGCAACTGTCGATAATTGAGCATCACCGTCTACACTTCGTAAAAACCGAAGTATACATGAGAAAAATACGAATTTTTCTGAACTGTTCATCTGCATAGAATGCCTCGCTATCGCGGGGCCACTATTTGGCCCCAGGGGTTCTAACGAGGAATACATCATGAAACTCAATTCCCTGGGCGCGGCGTCGCTGCTTGCGCTTTCATTGGTGATGATCAGCGGTTGTGATCAGGTCGAGAAAAGCGCGCAGCAGGTGCTGGGCAAGGCCACCGAGTCGGCCAAGCAAGCCATCGATGACACCCAGAAGGCCGCCGAACAGGCATTGAGTGAAGCGACCCAAGGCTTGATCAGTCCGCAGAAAAAGGACGACCCGGCAGAAAAAGACGCTGAATCGAACACCCAAGAAACCTAATTTCCCAGCACAACGTCAGGACTGACCTATGGATTATCTTTTACAACTGGCCGCCAGCCCCACCGCGTGGATCGCGCTGGCCACCTTGATCGTCATGGAAATCGTGCTGGGCATCGATAACCTGATCTTCATCTCGATCCTCACCAACAAACTGCCCGAGCAGCATCGGGCCAAGGCGCGGCGCATTGGCATCAGCATGGCGCTGATATTGCGCCTGGGCTTGCTGAGCACCATTGCCTTTATCGTGCAGCTGACGGCGCCGGTGTTCGAAGTGTTCGGCCAGGCCTTTTCGTGGAAGGACATGATCCTGATCGCCGGTGGCCTGTTCCTGGTGTGGAAGGCAACCACCGAGATCCACCACAGCATGGACCCGGCGCCCGAAGAGAAAGCCAGCGTTGGCAATACGGTGGCCATCGGCTTTGCTGCCGCCATCGGACAGATCCTGCTGCTCGACCTGGTGTTCTCCATCGACAGCATCATCACGGCAGTGGGCATGACCGAACACTTGCCGATCATGATCATTGCCGTGGTGACCTCGGTCATCGTGATGCTGGTGGCGGCCGAACCCTTGGCCAAGTTCATCAACGACAACCCGACCGTGGTGATGCTGGCCCTGGGTTTCCTGATCATGATCGGCATGACGCTGATCGCCGAAGGCTTCGGCGCCCATGTGCCAAAAGGCTACGTGTATGCGGCCATGGCGTTCTCGGCGGCGATCGAATGCCTGAACATTGCACGACGTAACCGGCACGCGCGTTTGTTGGCAGCCCGGCAGTAACGCTTGACCTGAAAAGCCGGCCGCGTTCATTAGAGCGCGGTTGGCTTTTGGCTATCTGGTAGAATTTTCCTACACGATAGCTAGAGGTTTCCCATGAGCGAGCAGATTCGACTTACGCAGTACAGCCATGGTGCGGGTTGCGGTTGCAAGATCTCGCCTCAGGTGCTGGAGGTGATTCTGGCCGGCAGTGGCGCACAAAACCTCGATCCCAACCTCTGGGTGGGCAACGCTTCACGCGATGATGCGGCGGTGTACGCCATCGACGACGAACGCGGCGTGGTATCCACCACGGACTTTTTCATGCCGATTGTCGACGATCCCTTCGACTTCGGGCGCATTGCCGCCACCAACGCCATCAGCGACATCTACGCCATGGGCGGCGACCCGTTGATGGCTATTGCCATTCTTGGCTGGCCGGTGAATGTGCTGGCGCCGGAGATCGCCCGCGAAGTGATCCGCGGTGGCCGTGCGGTGTGCGACGCTGCGGGCATTCCGCTGGCGGGTGGGCATTCCATTGACGCGCCGGAACCGATCTTCGGCCTGGCCGTGACCGGCATCGTGCAAAAACGCCATATGAAGCGCAACGACACCGCCACCGCAGGGTGCAAGCTGTACCTGACCAAACCCTTGGGCATCGGCATCCTCACCACCGCCGAAAAGAAGGGCAAATTGCGCGAGGCCGACATCGGCCTGGCCCGCGACTGGATGTGCACCCTCAACAAACCCGGTAGCCGCTTCGGCAAGCTGGCCGGGGTGACTGCGATGACCGATGTCACCGGTTTCGGCCTGTTGGGCCATCTGGTGGAAATGGCCGACGGCAGCGGCCTCACGGCCCGCATCGAATATGCAAAAGTCCCACGCTTGCCAGGCGTCGAATACTACCTGGACCAGGGCTGCGTACCCGGTGGCACCTTGCGCAACTTCGACAGCTACGCCAGCAAGGTCGGGCGCGTGCAGGAACTGCACAAGCGCGTGCTGTGCGATCCGCAAACCAGCGGTGGCTTGCTGATCGCCGTCACGCCCGAAGGCGACGCCGAGTTCCACGCGGTGGCCGCTGAACTGGGCCTGGTCCTGGAGTCCATTGGCGAACTGCTTGAGCGACAGACCAACGCGGTAGAGGTGATTTGATGGCGACTGATATCACCGATTACCGCGACATTTTCCTCAACGACCGGCCGATGATGGATACCCGCGCGCCGGTCGAGTTCACCAAGGGCGCGTTCCCCGGCGTGGTCAACCTGCCGCTGATGACCGACGAAGAGCGCCAGCGGGTCGGCACCTGCTACAAGCAGCAAGGCCAGCAAGCTGCAATCGTGCTGGGCCATGAGCTGGTGTCGGGGGCGGTCAAGGCCGTGCGTATCGAGCAATGGGCACAGTTCGCCCAGGCCAATCCACAGGGCTACCTGTACTGCTTTCGCGGCGGGTTGCGCTCGCAGATTGTGCAGCAATGGCTGAAAACCGAAGCGGGTATCGAGTATCCGCGTGTCGGTGGTGGCTACAAGGCGATGCGTACTTTCCTACTGGATACGCTGGACCAGGCGACTGCTCAATGTGATTTTGTGCTGCTCGGCGGCATGACCGGCACCGGCAAGACCGAAGTGCTCGGTCAGTTACGCAACGCCCTGGACCTGGAAGGCCATGCCAACCATCGCGGCTCCAGCTTCGGCAAGCGCGCCACGGCGCAGCCTTCCACTATCGACTTCGAAAACCGCCTCGCGGTGGACGTGCTGAAAAAACGCGCGGCGGGCATCGAACAGTTCGTGGTCGAGGACGAGAGCCGCATGATCGGCAGCTGCGCGCTGCCGCTGCCGTTACACAAAGGTATGCAGGCATTCCCGATGGTGTGGCTCGAAGACAGCGTTGAAGGTCGCGTCGAGCGCATCCTGCGCGATTATGTGGTCGACCTGTGCGCCGAGTTCATTGAGGTATTGGGTGAAAATGGCCAGGCACTGTTTGCCGAACGTCTGACTCAAAGCCTTGCCAATATCCATAAGCGCCTGGGCGGCGAACGCTTTCAGCGGCTGCAGGCGATTTTGCAGGACGCCCTGGCGGAACAGGCACGCAGCGGGGCAGTGGACCTGCACCGCGTGTGGATCGAAGGCTTGTTGCGCGAGTATTACGACCCGATGTACGCGTTTCAGCGTGAAAAGAAAGGCGCGCGGATCGAGTTCGCCGGGGAGCAGGGGGCGGTGGTGGAATACTTGCGTGAGCGTGGTGTTCGGCGCAGTTGATTGGCAGGTTTCAAAGACGCCTTCGCGGGCAAGCCTTAAGGGTTTTTTGTAGGGGCGGCTACCGACAGCGCACCTACGCCAGCAAAGCCTGGCTACTGCCGGTGGCGAGCAAGGTGCAGGCGCGTTCGCAGCTGTATGCGCGGCAATATGCCGGGTGCAAGGATGAGTTGGGTCGAGGGTTCTGGAGCCGGTTCTGGCATTGGTTGTAAAGCACTGCGCTGGATGCATGCAAATCAAAATGTGGGAGGGGGCTTGCCCCCGATGGCGGAGTGTCAGCCACTGATGTTGCGACTGATGTACCGCTATCGGGGGCAAGCCCCCTCCCACAGTAGATGGCGGTACGGCGACGGCCGCGAAAGGGTCGTCAGCCCACTTGAAATCTAAAGAATCACCGCCCCGATCAACCCGCACACCACTCCCATCAGCATGGTCAGCCCGGCCACCGTCACCAGCACCCGCGCATCGAAATCCTTGCGCAGCATCAGCAGCGACGGCAAGCTTATGCTCGGCAGGGTCATCAGCAAGGCGACGGCCGGGCCGGTGCCCATGCCCAGGGTCATCATGGTTTGTACGATGGGAATCTCGGCCGCCGTAGGAATCACGAATAACGTGCCGACTATCGCCAGCGGAACCAGCCACACAAGGCTGTCGGCCATCGCCCCGTCCACATGGGGGAACAGCCAGACCCGTGCCGCGCCGAGGATCAGCACCGCGAGGATATACACCGGGATGGTGCTCCAGAACAGCTGCCACAACGTCCGTAACCAGCGCGTCAGGAAGGGTTCGGACTCAGCAGTGCTGACCTCGGCCACGGCCTCCAGCGCCGCTTCCGGCACTTGGTCCGGGCGCGCAATACGCTGCGCGATCAATGACACACCCACCACCAGCACAATCCCCGCCACCAGCCGCAACGCGGTAAAGCCCCAACCCAGCACAAAGCCCATGAACACCAGCGTGGCCGGGTTCAATACCGGGTTGGCAATCCAGAACGCCAGCGCCGCGCCCACCGACACCTGCTGACGGCGCATGCCTGCCGCCACCGGCGCCGCGCAGCAACTGCACATCATCCCCGGCAAGGCGAACAGCCCGCCACGCAGGGTCGAGCCCAGTCCGGCCCGGCCAAACAGGCGCAGCAGCCAGTCGCGCGGGATCAGCACTTGCAGCAGCGAACCGAGGATCACCGCCAGCACGGCGGCTTTCCAGATCGCCAGGAAATACACCTGGGCATAGGCCAGCGCCGCCGCGAGGGGCGAGCTTTGCTGGTCATTGAGAATCGAGGCACCGATGCTGTGGTTGTCGGCCGCGACAAAGGCCTTGAGGTAGTAGGGCGACCATTTCACGTAGTAGAGGCCGACGCAGGCCACCAGGAGAAACAGCGCAGGTTTGCACCAGAACGACCAGCCCCGGTTGGGCTGGGCAGAAGGGAGGTTGGACATGAAGATGTTCCGCCGATGAGTCAATAGCGCAGCATCATACGCGCCTGACGCTCAACCTTCAGATATCTGCGCTGACTTGGGTCGGATCCGGGCAGGTTTGCACACCATTATCGAGTCCCTGCTTGTAGTTGCGACTGAGCAGCGAGGCCTTGCCGTTGTGCCAGGTGAGTGTCAGCACATACAGCGAGTCATAGTCGTTACCGGACCAGTCTTCGGTGATGGTGTGCTTTTCGCCTGCCGCTTCACTGGCGACTTTGTTGATCAACTCCGGCAGGTAACCGTGGGACCAGGCGGTGTAGATCGTGGCGTTGTGGTACTTGTCTTCGACCAGTTCATCGGCCAGGGCACTGGTGTCGTTTGCCGAGAACTTGATGTTGACCGGCAGGCCCAGCTTGATTGCGCTGGGACTGATGGTCATCAGCGGGCGAATGTAGCTGTAGGAGTTGTCGTGCTCACCTTCCTCGACATTGCGCGTCGGGTTGGCGGCGAACACGAAATCGGCCTTGCCGAATTTTTCCGGCAAGACACTGGCCAGGTTCATCGCACGGTTCAGGCCCTGGCAATTGAGTTGGCCCAGGCCCCCGGCAGGTTTTTCGCCGTGGCGCAGAAATACCAGGGTTTGCACGCCGTCTACCGGTTGCGCGCGGCTTTCACGGGCATCCAGTGCCGTGACAATACCCGCCGTGACCAGCAGCAGCGGTAACATGATGTATGAATAACGTTTGATGTGTTGCACAAGGCGCAGAGGCTTGATCTTCATTAGGTTCGAGTCTTCTTGCGTCGGGTTAAGGCTGACAGGCCCGGCCCAGTGGCGCGGTGCGCGTCTGAGGGTGTTCCATGTCGGTATAGCCAGGTGCCTCCATTCACCGAACAAGCGCACTTATGAGTGCATTCGGGCATTTTGGTTCGCCCACGGGGATTCTAGTCAGGCAATGTTGCTCAATGATGACGCATGCACGACGCCGAGCAGATGACTATCATGGGGATTTTGAGCTCAGGAACTTCCTCGATGAACGCACTCGCCGCTTTCCCGATCAACAGCAAATGGCCCGCGCAGCACCCGGAGCGCCTGCAACTGTACTCGCTGCCTACGCCCAACGGTGTAAAAGTCTCGATCATGCTCGAAGAGCTGGGCCTGCCTTATGAGGCGCACAAGGTCAGCTTCGACACCCAGGACCAATTATCCCCCGAGTTCCTGTCGCTGAACCCCAATAACAAGATCCCCGCAATCATCGACCCCAATGGCCCCAGCGGGCAGCCGCTGGCGTTGTTCGAGTCCGGCGCGATCCTGATTTACCTGGCGGAAAAGACCAGCCAGTTGCTCGCCGAAGACCCGGCCACTCGCTACGAAACCCTCCAGTGGCTGATGTTCCAGATGGGCGGGATCGGCCCGATGTTCGGCCAGTTGGGGTTCTTCAACAAGTTCGCCGGCAAGGCCTATGAAGACAAGCGCCCGCGCGACCGTTATGCCGCCGAATCGCGACGCTTGCTTCAGGTACTGGAAAAACGCCTGCTGGGCCGCACCTGGATCATGGGTGACGATTACAGCATTGCCGACATCGCCACCTTCCCCTGGATTCGCAACCTGATCGGTTTCTACGAATCGGGCGACCTGGTGGGCATCGCCGATTTCCCTAATGTACTGCGCGCGCTGGACGGTTTTGTCGCACGCCCAGCGGTGATTCGTGGCCTGAATATTCCGAGCTGAGCATGCCGATTTTCGATTTCAAACAACTGGATGTCTTCAGCCGTGTGCCGCTCAAAGGCAACCCAGTTGCCGTGGTGCTCGGGGCCGACAGCCTGACGGACCAGCAGATGGCCGACTTCGCCAAGTGGACGAACCTCAGCGAAACCACGTTTTTGCTGACGCCCCGTGACCCACGAGCCGACTACCGGGTAAGAATTTTCACAACTTTGCAGGAACTGCCGTTTGCCGGGCATCCGACCTTGGGCAGTTGCCATGCGTGGTTGCAGGCAGGCGGTGTTGCGCGTGGGCAAGAGATCATTCAGGAGTGCGAAATCGGCCTGGTACGCATTCGACGCGAAGGCGACGAGCTGGCGTTCATCGCGCCACCGCTGTTGCGTTCCGGCGTTGTCGAGGCATCACTGCTTGAGCGTGTGCGCGTGGGGCTGGGCCTGGCGCCCGGCGCTATTGTGCGCAGCCAGTGGGTGGATAACGGCGCGGGTTGGCTGGCGGTGATGCTGGCTGATCGACAGGCTGTGCTGGCGCTGCGGCCTGACTACTCGCAGTTGCTCGGACTGGCGGTTGGCGTCATCGCGCCCGGCACAGGGGACGACGCACAGTTTGAGGTGCGCGCCTTCATCGCCGGCGACGGTGCTCAGGAAGACCCGGCCACCGGCAGCTTGAACGCCGGGCTTGCCCAATGGCTGCTCGGCGAGGGCCTGGCGCCGGAGCGCTACGTGGTCAGCCAAGGCACCGCCATCGGGCGAGCGGGGCGTATTCGCATCGAGCGCCAGGGCAGTGAAATCTGGGTTGGCGGCGCCGTTGCCGTCTGCATCGAAGGGCATTTACAGCTCTAGATCAATGCAATTGTTACGTGCTGCGCAATACACTGTTGGCCCCTCGGCATTTGTGCCGCCGGGGCTTGGGGCATAAGCTTTGGCCCCAAAGATTTCAGCCACTTTTCAGGAAAGCCATGACCAGCCAGTTCCCCCAAGCCCGCCCCCGTCGCCTGCGCCGCTCTCCGGAGCTGCGTGGCCTGTTCCAGGAAAGCGAATTCACGCTCAACGACCTGGTGCTGCCGATTTTCGTCGAAGAAGAAATCGACGATTTCGTGCCGATCACCAGCATGCCGGGCGTGTTGCGTATTCCTGAGAAAAAGCTGGCCGGCGAGATCGAGCGCTATGCCCGTGCCGGCATCAAGTCTGTGATGACCTTTGGCGTTTCCCACCACCTGGACGCCAGCGGCAGCGATACGTGGAAAGAGCGCGGCCTGGTCTCGCGCATGTCGTCGATCATCAAGGACGCCGTGCCGGAAATGATCGTGATGTCCGACACCTGCTTCTGCGAATACACCGACCATGGCCACTGCGGCGTGATGCACGGCGCCCACGTCGATAATGACGCGACCCTGGTCAACCTCGGCAAACAAGCCGTGGCCGCCGCCCGCGCCGGTGCCGACGTCATCGCGCCCTCGGCGGCGATGGACGGCCAGGTCCAGGCCATCCGCCGCGCCCTGGACGATGCCGGTTTCACCCACATCCCGATCATGGCCTACTCCACCAAATTCGCCTCGGCCCTCTACGGCCCGTTCCGCGAAGCCGGCGGCAGCGCCCTCAAGGGCGACCGCAAAAGCTACCAGATGAACCCGATGAACCGCCGCGAGGCCGTACGCGAATCGCTGCTCGACGAGCAGGAAGGCGCCGATGCGCTGATGGTCAAACCGGCCGGCGCCTACCTCGACATCATCCGCGACATCCGCGAAGCCTCACGCCTGCCGGTGGCGGCGTATCAGGTGAGCGGCGAGTACGCGATGATCAAATTCGGCGCACAGGCCGGGGCGATTGACGAGGATCGCGTAGTGCGCGAGACCCTGGGCTCGATCAAGCGCGCGGGGGCGGATTTGATATTTACGTATTTTGCGATGGATTTGGCGTTGGCGGGGATTTAGGTAGACGCTCATTCTGTGGCGAGCGTGCTCGTCACAGATGCATTTGCTAAGTTTGCACCGATTCAGCCCAGCGCTGGCAGAAATCATGCTGCTCTTGTATATCATTGGTGAGATCGTTTTCTTCATAAGAAAATATATGCACAAGTTCCCCTTCTGGCTGCCCCATTGTCAGTTCGTAAGCAATAAGACCGTTTGACATATGTGAAGACATACCTGACGTGTGGACGTTGATTTTGGCGCCTTTGCAAAGAAACAACGTGTCTTTCATATCAGCTCTTAATAAGCCGAAGCAATCGTATAAGTCCATTGCTGTATAGGTTTTTTGGATCCCGTTGCTTAGCAATAGATAAAGGGTAGATTTACCGCCTTCATATTCGATCACTGCACTGTCACGTATCCCGTCTTTGATAATGGTGATTTCACGTGATTTCATGGGTATTTCCTATGCGGGTTCAAAATTGTATATCCCTTAAAGGTTCCGTCTTCATTAACTGGCGATGCACCTAAAATATCCTTGGTATCTATTCGACCGGGAATTGCGATTTCTAATTCGTTTTTATGTTTTGAGAGCTTCCCGAGCTCTTTGTTTACGTCTATTCCAGGAATTTTCCTCAGTGTGTAAAGGAAACCTTCTTCGAATCCAAAGCTTGAAGCAAATACCAACGCTTGTTTCCTTGAGGATGAAGTGGGGACGAAATTGCTAGGAGGACTGGCATTATTCAACACGTGCAGGAAAAGGTCTGTGCTGTCTCCTCGACTTTCAAATCCATTATTAAAGATTTCGTCTGGTTCTCTTAAGTCACCGCGATACAGATATTCTCGTTTTTTTTCTGAGCTGGGTAGCGGGGGAGCTCCCTCATCTACCTTTACCTGCCCGTGAGATTTTTCTGTATTAAGCTGTGGTTTACATCCGACCGCGCCTGGACATGTACTTAAACCTAGCGGATCCACCCACCCAGTAGGATTGGGCACGTACTGGTACCCATTCATCCCACCCGCCAGCTTCACCGGGTCCGGCGTCAGGTAACGACCGATATTCGGGTGGTAGTAGCGATGGCGGTTGTAGTGCAGGCCGCTTTCCTGGTCGTAGTACTGGCCTTGGAAGCGCAGCGGATTGTCGACTTTGCCGACGTCGAGG
>NZ_CVTX01000192.1:26342-28003 GCF_900005715.1 Pseudomonas sp. 34 E 7 | reverse complement strand
AAACGGGTCATAGCGATAGCTTGCGGTTTGGCCGTTGGGTTGGGTGACGCCGATCAGCCGGTGCTGGCAGTCGTAGCGGTACTCGGTGACGAGTGCATGACCCTTGCCATGCCGTTCTCTTATTAGATTTCCGAAGGCGTCATAGTCGTAATGGTGATCGCCTTGGATCATCAGGCGATTGCCCGCCACGATGTCCGGCCCCGGCCTGTCTTGCATAAGCACATTGCCGGCGGGGTTGTGGGCGAAACGCTCCTGCACATCCTGCGAGTGATCGGCGCGGGTCAGGCGGTTTAGTGGGTCGTAGCGGTAACGGTGTTCGCCTTTGCGGGTATCGATCAGGCGGGCGAGGTTGCCGGCTTTGTCGTAGTCGTATTGGCGTTGGTAAAGGTGGTTTTCTTGCTGGGTGACGGCGTGGGCGTGCAGGCGGTTTTGGTCGTCGTAGTGGTAGTGGCTGAGCAGTTGGCCTTGTTGGCGTTGGTGTTCGCGACCGGCGTGGAACAGGTGGGAGGTCAGTAGTGCGCCATTCAGCTCGACGGTGGCCAGGTGGCCGCCTTTGTCGTGGTTGAAGGTCAGGCGGTTGTTGTCGGGCAGGCGCAGGTCTTTTAACTGACCGCAGGCATCGTAGCCGTAGCGCAAGGTGCCCCAGCCCTGGTGCTCAGCAGTGAGGCGGTTTTGTTTGTCGTACTCGTAGGCCAGCGCCCATTGGCCGTCTTCGACGCTGAGGAGGTTGCCTTGGCGGTCGTAGGCATAATCAACAACGCTGTCATCGGGCAGGGTTTTTCTTACGAGGCGACCGGCATAGTCGCGCTCGTAACGGGTAACAAGCTGACTACCGTCGTCGCCGTGTTCGGTCTTTTCCAGCAGGTTGCCGTTGAGGTCGTAGACGTAGGCGGTGCGTTGGCCGTCGAAGCCGGTTTCCTGTCGGATCAGGCCGTTGGGGTGGTAGTCCAGTTGATAGGTTTCGCCGACTTCGTTTTCGATTTCAGTTAGCAAAAGGCGGGCATTGTCGTAGCGGTACTTGACCTGAGTACCGTCGGCGTTGATGCGGCGGCTGATCAGGTGTAGGCCGTCGGCGTATTCGTAGCGGGTGACGTGGCCGAGTTCATCGCGTTCGGCGATGATTTTTCCGTAGGGGTTGTAGCTGAATTCCCGCGTAGCGCCGTCCGGCAGTACCCAGCGAGTCAAGCGTCCTACAGCGTCCCATTGATACTGAGTCAGCGCGCCGTATTCATCCTCCCGCGCAACCTGCCGCCCCAAGTCGTCATAGCGATAGCGCTTGATCCCGCCATTGGGCAGCTGTTCTTCAACAAGCTGCCCACGTTCATTCCACACCAGCCGATGACAACTGTGGTCGGGATACCAGACCCCCGTCAGTTGTCCCCGCTTGTCGTAGCTGTAATCCGTCGCGTCGCCGTCCGGATCAATCCTGCGGATGACATCGCCTTGCTCATTACGCTCGTATTTCCAGACCGCCTCACCACGCCGCACAACCCGTACGAAACCATTGTCATGCTCGTAGGATGTCGGCTCATCCTCACCCGGAAACAGCGCGCCCAAGCGTCCGGCGTCGTCGTACTGATACGCCGTCACCGCGCCCAGCGGGTCCTGCTCGACGGTCAGTCGGCCCTTGTCGTCGTAGGATTTGAAATGCCGGGCGCCGT
>NZ_CVTX01000192.1:26000-26292 GCF_900005715.1 Pseudomonas sp. 34 E 7 | reverse complement strand
ACGGCATTGGTCGCCGACACCAGTCGTCCGGCGGCGTCGTAGGCGTAGGAAACGACGTTCTGCTCGGTCACCCACACGAAGGGTTCATGGCCTTGGGCGCGATGAACCTGGTAGTCCACCGCCACGATGCGGTCGAATTCATACCGCAAAAAAAGCGAACGGCCCGCACCGTTATCCAGTCGCTCAATACGCCCCAATCGATCCCGGAAAATGCGCAATCGGTTGTCATACGCATCGCTGATCGCCGTCAGCACACCGTCGCAAAAGTGATAGAACCGAGAAGCCTGGGCCA
>NZ_CVTX01000192.1:0-25950 GCF_900005715.1 Pseudomonas sp. 34 E 7 | reverse complement strand
CGCTGATCGCCGTCAGCACACCGTCGCAAAAGTGATAGAACCGAGAAGCCTGGGCCAGCACCAACTCGTCAGGCGCCGAGCCCAAGTAGATCGCCGCTTCCGCCAGGCTATTGGTAATCGCCGGCCGAGCCGCCGTCGGCAAGGGCAGGGTGGTCGAGCGATTCTCATGGTCGGTCCACACCACTGATTCGCCCGACACAGAAAGCCTGTGCGCCAGCGCATGACTCCAGCCAAACCCCAACCCGCAATCCACGTCCACCGCACTGGTGCGATACAAGCGCGTCCACTCTAACGGCAAGATCCCATCCAGCGCGCCATCGGTCAGAGTCAGCAGTTCCTCGCCGGTGACCATCGATACGGGGCAACCGTGAGTAACGGTCTTGTCCGCAGAAGCCGCCGCATCGCCCTTCGGGTTGGACGCCACGGCAGGCACATCATCCACCGGCTCCTGGCGCACCAACGCCGTACGCTGCGTTTTGTTGCGAACCATCGGTACGGGGTTCGAAACCAGATGCTCGCCCGCCTTCAACGGCGCCACCGGCACTGCCTTGATCGGCGTCGCCGCGCTGCTCAGCAGCACCGGCTTGAGCGCTTCGCTATGCCCGACCAGGCGAACTTTCCCGAACTGCTCGGCTATCTGCTCCAGCCACCTGCGCACCCGGCGCGACTTAATGCCAGCCAGCACTTTCGTGCTTATGCGCAGCACAATACCCATGCCGCCGGTCGCCAGGCCCAGTAACAGATTGATGACGACCTCGGCGCCAATCTCGCCCAGCATTTCGTTCATATAGGGCGGTGGCAGCATGCGCATCCAACTGACCAGCGCCGCCAGGTAAATGAACAGCAACGGCTCGTCGCTCAGCACCAGCAGACCCTTGGCGAGCGTCTCGGCACTTAACGTCAGTAATTTTTCAAACTCGTCCTGGGAAAAGTAATGCAGCAGCTTTTCAGCATTGGCCAGGGGGGCTGACAGCCATTGAAATAACTGCTCTACGTCGTCCCAGATTGAGTAAAGGGAGTCGCTGAAACCTCGGGCATAGGCGCCGTACAGCGAAAGGTAGCGTTCGAGGAAGTTTGCCTCGGAGTACCCCTTCCACAGGGGTTCGAAAGTGGTCCCCCACTCGCTGCGCAACCAGCCTTCCAGTGACGCAATGACCGACTGATAAGAAGCGTACAGCGCCTTGAAATGCTCCGAAGAAACGTCGGGGTAGAAACTGACTCGGTACTTCAGGTTGCGATCACACTCGGTGATTTCCAGAATGCCACTGGGACCGATGATTTTATGGAGTGGGTCCCCCAGCGGACCGCCGTCTGGATCGATGCGCTGCACCACGACCGGCGTGTTGCCGATCGGCACGAATCGCGAACTCTGGAACATATGCACCAGGGTCAACGTGCCGTTGGCTGTACACGTGGCGACCGTGCTGCTGGGAAAGAGGGACCGATTGATCGGCGCTACGAGCGCTACTTCTTCTCCCACCTTGAACACTTGCTCGACATTCAGTGCCGAAAAGCTGAAAAAGCTTTGAGCCCAGGTGTCGTATGGGTGCAGGCAGCCCCGGAAATCGCTGAGGATGGATTCGACGTCCCGCGTCTTTGCATCCATCGCGGCCAACACCAGGAAGCCAATGGCTTGGCTGGTTGCGTCGATCATGGGTGAGCCCTGTCGATCAGGGCTTTAACTGGAAAAACCATCTGCAATCCCTCGCACTGTTTAATCAGGCGAAGGACTTTGCAGCGGTTTTCAGAGGCGGGGAGTAGAGCTTATCCGACGGTTATGTGGGAAGTTTCAGCCAGAGTCGCAGTGAGTTCGGCATACCCACGAACCCCGGTTAGACTTGCCTGTCGATATCCCCATCGCCCGACCCGCCGTTCACCAAGGAAGCCATATGTATTCAAGCCGCCTGATCCTCTGCCTTGCAACTTTACTGGTGCTGGCCGGTTGCTCCACCTCACGCGGTCCGCAGCAACCCGAGCGCAGCGAGGCCGAGGTGAAGACGCAGATCGTGCGCCTGCTGCCGGCCAAGGTCGCGGACCGCGAAGGTTGGGCCCAGGATATCTACACCGCGTTCGACACCCAGAAGATCTACCCCAGCACCGAAAATATCTGCGCCGTACTGGCGGTGACCGAGCAGGAGTCCACCTATCAGGTCGACCCACCGGTGCCGGGCATGGGCAAGATCGCCCAGGACGAAATCCTGCGGCGTGCCGGGAAGGTTCATGTGCCGGCGTTTGTCGTGCGCAGCGCCTTGCAATTGCGCTCGCCCACCGGCAAAACCTACGCCGAGCGTTTGAATGCTGCGCGCACCGAGAAGGACCTGAGCTGGATCTTCGACGATTTCATCGGCGTCGTGCCGTTGGGCAACACGCTGTTTGGCGGCTTCAACCCGGTGCACACCGCCGGCCCGATGCAGGTCAGCATCGACTTTGCGCAAAAACAGGCACGGGGTTATCCCTACACGGTAGACGGTACGATTCGCCGCGAAGTGTTCACTCGCCGTGGCGGCATGTACTTTGGTATCGCCCATCTGCTGGGCTACCCGGTCAGCTATGACCAGCCGCTGTACCGCTTTGCCGATTTCAATGCAGGTTGGTACGCCAGCCGCAATGCTGCGTTCCAGGCCGCCGTCAGCCGTGCCTCTGGCGCCGAATTGGCGCTGGATGGGGATTTGATTCGCTACGGTTCGTTGCTGCCCGGCACCACTGAGTTGGCGGTGCGTTCGTTGGGGGCGAAACTGGATATGCGCAACCCCAGCATTCGCAGTCAACTGGAGCAAGGCGAAGCGTTGGACTTCGAGGACACCACCCTCTACAAGCGCGTGTTCGCCCTGGCTGACAAGGCTGCCGGCAAACCATTGCCACGGGCAATCCTGCCGGGCATCGTGCTCAAGAGCCCGAAGATTACCCGCAACCTGACCACGGCGTGGTTTGCCAAACGTGTGGATGAGCGCTATCAGCGTTGTATGAAGCGCTGATTTCTTGCGGCGTTTGATCGTTCCCACGCTCTGCGTGGGAATGCCGCCCCGGACGCTCCGCGTCCCGCTTTCGGCGCAGGATCCGGCACCTGCGCAAGGGTGACGCGGAGCGTCACGGGATGCATTCCCACGCGCAGCGAGGGAACGATCAAACGATCAATAAAGAAAAGGCCCGGTTTTCGTGGAACCGGGCCTTTTCCGTGTTGCTCTTGGATGATCAGCCGCGTTCGAGGGCGAGGGCTACGCCTTGGCCGCCACCGATGCACAGTGTTGCCAAGCCTTTTTTGGCGTCGCGCTTGATCATTTCGTGCAGCAGGGTCACCAGCACGCGGCAGCCTGAAGCACCAATCGGGTGGCCGATGGCGATGGCGCCGCCGTTGACGTTGACCTTTTCGGCGTCCCATTCCAGCTCTTTGCCCACCGCCAGGGATTGCGCGGCGAAGGCTTCGTTGGCTTCGATCAAATCCAGGTCGCCCAACTGCCAGCCGGCCTTGTCCAGGCAGCGGCGGGTGGCCGAGACCGGGCCGATGCCCATGATTGCCGGGTCAACCCCGGCGTTGGCATAGCTGGCGATTCGTGCCAGCACGGGCAGGCCGAGAGCCTTGGCTTTAGCGGCGCTCATCAACAGCACCGCTGCGGCGCCGTCGTTAAGGCTGGAGGCGTTGCCGGCGGTGACGCTGCCGTCCTTTTTAAAGGCGGGTTTGAGCTTGGCCAGGGACTCGGCGGTGGTACCGGCACGCGGCTGTTCGTCCACGTCGAAGACCAGAGGGTCGCCCTTGCGCTGGGGAATCAGGATCGGTGTGATCTCATCGGCAAACCGTCCGGCCTCGAGGGCGGCGATTGCTTTTTGCTGGGAGGCAGCGGCAAAGGCGTCCTGCGCCTCACGGCTGATGCCGTACTTGTCCACCAGGTTTTCGGCGGTAATGCCCATGTGGTAGTCATTGAACGCATCCCACAGGCCGTCGGTGATCATGCTGTCGATCATCTTGGCGTGGCCCATGCGCAAACCGGTGCGCGCGGCGGGCAATACGTACGGCGCCAGGCTCATGTTTTCCATGCCGCCTGCGATGATCACGTCCGCGTCGCCGCAACGGATCGCCTGCGCCCCCAGGTGCAGGGCCTTGAGGCCGGAGCCGCACACCTTGTTCAGGGTCAGGCTCGGCACGGCGTGGGGCAGGCCGGCGAGAATCGAGGCCTGGCGCGCCGGGTTCTGGCCGCTGCCTGCGGTGAGTACCTGGCCGAGAATCACTTCATCGACTTCGGCCGGGTTGAGGCCGGTCTGCTCCAGCAGGCGACGAATCACCGCAGCGCCCAGTTCAGGGGCCGGGACAGTGGCCAGCGAACCCTGGAAGCTGCCCACGGCGGTGCGGGTGGCAGCAACAATCACGACGTCTTGCATGGAATCTGTCCTCACTGGAAATGCATTTCTGGAACGTGGTCCGGGACGATCAGTTTACCGGCGGTCTTGCTGACAATCTCTTCAACGCTGACGCCAGGTGCGCGTTCCTTGAGGACAAAAGCGCCATTTTCGATTTCCAGGTAGGCCAGGTCCGTCAGCACGCGCTTGATGCAGTGGGCGCCGGTCAGCGGCAGGCTGCATTGGCTGAGCAGTTTCGACTCACCGTCCTTGGACGCATGGGTCATGATCACGATGATATTTTCCGCACCGGCCACCAGGTCCATCGCGCCGCCCATGCCCTTGACCAGCTTGCCGGGAATCATCCACGAGGCGATGTTGCCCTGGACGTCGACTTCAAAGGCGCCGAGTACGGTGAGGTCGACGTGGCCGCCGCGAATCATCGCAAAGGACTCGGCGGAGGAGAAAATCGAGGCGCCGATGCGTGCGGTGACGGTTTGCTTGCCGGCGTTGATCATGTCGGCGTCAATGGTGTCTTCAGTCGGGAACGGCCCCATGCCGAGCAGGCCATTCTCCGATTGCAGCATCACTTCCATGCCGTCGGGAATGTAGTTGGCCACCAGGGTTGGAATGCCGATGCCGAGGTTGACGTAGAAACCGTCCTGCATTTCGCGGGCGACGCGTTGAGCCATTTGTTCGCGGGTAAGAGCCATGGTTGATTCCTCTTATTGTTCTGGACGTGGATTATTTGCGGACGGTGCGCTGTTCGATGCGCTTCTCGAAGGTGCCGCAGATGATCCGGTCGACGTAGATGCCAGGGGTGTGGATCTGCGCCGGGTCCAGTTCGCCCGGTTCGACGATTTCCTCGACTTCGACCACGGTGATCTTGCCGGCGGTGGCGGCCAGCGGGTTGAAGTTCTGGGCGGTGTGACGATAGATGACGTTGCCGAAGTGATCGGCTTTCCAGCCTTTGACGATAGCGAAGTCACCGGTGATGGACTCTTCCATCAGGTAGGGGCGGCCGTTGAATTCGCGGGTTTCCTTGCCTTCGGCGACAGGAGTGCCGACCCCGGTGGCGGTAAAGAAGGCCGGGATGCCGGCGCCGCCTGCACGCATTTTTTCCGCGAGGGTGCCCTGGGGGGTCAGCACCACTTCGATTTCGCCGCTGAGCAACTGCTTTTCGAACAGAGCGTTTTCGCCCACGTAGGAAGCGATCACCTTGCGGATCTGCTTTTCTTCCAGCAGCACGCCCAGGCCGAAACCGTCGACGCCGCAGTTGTTGGACACCACGGTCAGGTCACGGGTGCCTTTGCGCTTGATCTCATTGATGAGGTTTTCCGGAATGCCGCACAGGCCAAAACCGCCGGAGAGTACGGTCATGCCGTCTTCCAGGCCTGCCAGCGCTTCTTCGTAGGACGCCACGCGCTTATCGAAACCTGCCATATGCACCTCTTTTATTGTTTGTGGGCCAGCCAATGGACCGAGTGTTGCGCTGAAGGATTGATTTGTTAAGTTGTTTTTTAAGGTTGATTGGTTTGGAAAACAGCATAATCAGCCTCAAGCCGCGAGCTTCAAGCCTAGTCGGCGACTGCTTTGACTTGCAGCTTTCAACTTGTCGCTTGGAGCTTCCTATGACTATTAAACAAATGCGTGCCTTCCTGGCCGTGGCCCAGAGCCTGAGTTTTGCCGCTGCGTGTGAGCGTCTGCACCTGTCCCAATCGGCGCTGAGCCTGACGATCAAAGGCCTGGAAGAAGGCCTGGGCGGGCGCCTGTTCAGCCGCAATACACGCAATGTCGCGCTGACGCCCGAAGGCGAATCCCTGCTGCCGCTGGCGCGCCGATTGATTGCCGACTGGGACAACGCCGAGGACGAACTGCGCCAACGCTTCACCCTGCAACGCGGGCGTGTAACGGTGGCGGCGATGCCGTCATTTGCCGGCAATCTGCTGCCACCGATCCTGAAGATATTCCGCGCGCGTTACCCTCAGGTGAACGTGACGGTGCATGACTTGATCAACGAGCAGGTGCTGGAGATGGTGCGCGATCGCCAGGTCGAACTGGGCGTGGCGTTCGAGCCGTCCGACGGTTCGTCACTGGCGTTCACGCCGTTGTACCTGGACCGGTTTATCGCCGTGGTACCGGGCGATTCGCCTTTGGCACAGGTGGCCGAGATCGACTGGAAAACGCTGCTGGAGCAACCCTTCATTACCCTCCAGCGTCCATCGACGGTGCGGGTCATGCTGGAAGAGCACTTGGGCGCCTTGCAGATGAAACTGCCCGTGGCGCTGGAAAGCCATCAATTGGCTACGGTGGGCAAGATGGTTGCCAGCGGCTTGGGGGTCAGTGCTGTGCCGGCATTGTGCGCACGGCAGATGGAGGAGGCGGGTGCCCGTTGCATCACCTTGACCGGCCCGGTGATCGAGCGGCCTATTGGCGTACTGACCAAGCCTGGGCATGAACTGTCGGCAGCGGCGCAGGTGCTGTTCGATATCTTTAAAGATGAAGCGGGGAAGGGGCGGTTTCCAACTTTTTGAGTACACCACATAATAAAAGTGGGGACTGGCACGCCAGCCCCCACATTAGAACAACTACTTAGTAGTAACGATCTATCACTTTAACTTGCGAGCTGTCTTTGAAAGACGCCCAGGCATTGTTAAGTGTGTCGAATACCTGCTCGATGAAGTTGCGATCGGCCGCCGCTTTCTTGCCGACATAACCCTGGCCGCGACGGTACATCTTCAGGCGCGCCGCCAGTTCACGGTGATTGCGGTCGAACTCGGCTTCCTCGGTGTGAGGCGCTACGCAGTCAAGTTGAACTTCGCCCGATTTGCCAATCCACAGGATATGGTCGTCGAGTGTGTCTTTCTGCGCGGCAAACATCTCAGCCAGTTCATCAATAGTAGGTTGGTTGTTCAGATTCATGTGTAAGCCCCTTGACCAGTTGGCGATCTATCAATTGATTCGTTAACACTTCAAAGTTGTCTCCGGCTCAGAAAACCGGGCGTCAGTGACGGTCTGCCGAATACGGGCAGGGTCGTGAACCGATGCATGTAGTTTTGCTGATGAACCGCTACGCAACGCTTTCATAACGAAGACAAGCAGCGCTTTAGCTCCTTGTACCGTTCCCTTTCGGGGCCAGTCAGCTTCATCAATCTGCCTTGTGGGCAGTGCACATCCGGAAAAACAGCTCGGCGGTCAGACGAGCCTGTTCAAAACGCGTGTTACCAACACTCCCGATCCGGGAGACGTCTCGATAATGCAAGGACAAAAAGCTTACGTCAACGATTATGTAGTGATTATTTTTAGGCACTACATAAATCGTTGTGGGGGCGGGGAGATGCAGGAGAAACGTGACTTGGGCGTCATTTTTCGTGCGCTGGGTCGCGTGATAGCGTTTGGTAAAGTGGATAAAGTTGCACGGCGCCTGTGGGTTTTTCGCGAGCACGCTCGCTCCTACAGGCGCTCGACCAGCAGAGGTAATAATTGCTCACACTGCGCTTCGATCTTTACCTGCAGGAGCTCATCCCCGCGGGTCTTGCCCAGGTTGATGGCAATCACCGGCTTGCCCTGTTCCACCATCGCCTTGCACAGGCGAAACGCCGAATAAGCCATCAGCGATGATCCCACCACCAGCAGCCCTTCGGCATCATGCACGGCAGCCATGGCTCTGGCTGCGGTAGCGGGCGCCACGTTTTCACCAAAGAACACCACGTCCGGTTTCAGCCGTTGCCCCTCGCAGTGGGGGCAGCATGGAACCTGGAAGTGCTCCTCGAAAACAGGGTCGAGCAAGGTATCGCCGTCAGGCGCCTGCACCGCATGGACATGCGCAAAGTGCGGGTTGTCGATTTCCATCCGCCGCTGGATCGCGTCGCGCTCGCTGCGCTGCCGGCAATCCAGGCACAGCACCCGGTGCAAGCTGCCATGCAACTCGATCACCTCGTGGCTGCCGGCCTGATCGTGCAGCGTGTCGACGTTTTGCGTGATCAGGCCACTGATGATCCCACGTTGCTGCAACGTCGCCAGGGCCTGATGCGCCCTGTTCGGTTGGGCAAGGCGCACCCGTGGCCAACCCAGCATTGCCCTGGCCCAATAACGGCGACGTGCCTGCGCGGTGGCGAGGAACTCCTGGTACATCATCGGCGCTTTGCCCCGGCGCACGCCTTCGCCGTCACGGTAGTCGGGGATACCCGACGAGGTGCTGATGCCCGCACCGGTCAGCACCAGGAAGCGCTTTTCGACCATCGCCCGGTGCAGCGTGTCGAGGTGGTCTGCTTGATGTTGCAGCGTGTCGAGCATGGGGTCTCCTATTCGCCGCGGATGTACTGCTCCAGCTGTTTGATCAAGGCGGCTTGTTCAGCAATGGCTTCCTTGACCAGGTCGCCGATGGACAGCAGGCCGAGCAGTTTGCCGTCTTCGACGACCGGAAGGTGGCGCAGGTGACTGTCGGTCATGATGTTCATGCACGCCTCGACCGTTTTATGGGTATCTACGGTAATGACCGGGGAGCTCATCACGTCGTCCACGCGGGTGGTCACCGACGACAGCCCCTTGAGGATGAGTTTGCGGGCGTAATCGCGCTCGCTGATGATCCCCACCACTGCGCCGTCCTTGACCACTGGCAAAGCCCCGACGTTTTTCTCGGACATGCGCACCAGCGCCTCGAACACGGTGTGGTCCCACTGGATGGTGTGGACCTCCTGGTTCTTCTGGTCCTTGGCTTTGAGCAATTCTGCGACGGTTTTCATGGCGGCCACTCCGGTGTTGTTGTTAGGTAGTCAGCTATCCCCTACAGAATCCTAGACGCACTACGTCGCAGCAAGGTCCAAAGCGGCGTCAAACCCGTCGAAAAGCGTCATTCGCCGGATTTTTTTGCGTTTTAACCGGCATTTGCCGGCCTTTTTGCCCGTTTGGGGCTGGTCGCCGTCTTGCGTGGCGCGCTCTTGCGTTTGTTTTTCCATGGCGCCGCGCCTTTGATTGCCGGGCTGGCAGCGGCGGTGATGGTCATGCGCATGCCAGTGCAACGAGCCACCTGCTTGCTCATCCACGCCGCTTGTTTGGCGACGAATTCTTCCAGGCTCATTTCGCCGCTTTGCACCATATCCAGCGCCTGTTCCCAGATGGCGGTGGTGCCGGGGTCGGCGATGGCACGGGGTACGGCATCGATCAGGCTGAACGCGGCCGGGGTGGCCGACAGTGCCTTGCCGTTTTTCACCAGGTAACCACGGTCCAGCAGGCCCTGGATGATGCCGGCGCGGGTGGCCTCGGTGCCAATGCCGGTGGTGTCCTTGAGTTTCTGCTTGAGCAGTGGGTCTTCCACCAGCTTGGCGACGTTTTTCATTGCCTTGATCAGGTCGCCTTCAGTGAAAGGCTTGGGCGGTTGGGTCCACAGGTCCTTGAGGTTGACCCTGGCCACCGCGCAGTCCTGGCCTTGCACCAGCATCGGCAAGGCTTGGGGAGCAGGAACGTCCCGACCTTTGGCGGGGGCAAGGGCTTCGGGCAATGCGCGTTTCCAGCCCGGTTCGATGATGACCTTGCCCACGGCACGCAACGCCTGGCCTGCACAGTCGAAGTCCGCCTGGGTTCGGTCGTATTCATGGTTGGGCAGAAATTGCGCCAGGTAGCGTGCGCGTATCAGCGTGTAGACCGCGCGGTGCTTGCCGGTGAGTTGCCCGACGTCCTTGCCGGCCCCGGTGGGGATGATGCCGTGGTGGGCGCTGACCTTGGCGTCGTTCCAGGCGCGTGAGCGTCGCTGGGGATCGATATGCTGCATCAACTCGGCCACCGCTGCATCCGCGCGGCCGAGTGCGGCGAGAATCTTTGGCGCTTCGCTGTGCTGGCTCAACGGCAGGTAGCCGCAATCGCTGCGCGGGTAGGTGATGACCTTGTGGGTTTCGTAGAGCGATTGGGCGATATCCAGGGTTTCCTGGGCGCCGAGGCCGAGCTTTTTGGAGCAGATTTCCTGCAGGGTGCCGAGGTCGAAGGGCAGGGGGGCGGCCTCGCGCATGCGTTCGGTGCGCAGCTTTACCAGTCGCGCATCGGCCGCGTGGCTCATGGCGTCGGCGGCGTCCCGGGCCAGCTGCGGGTTGAGGCAACGGCCCTGGTCATCGCAGGCATCGTCGGTGGCGCGCCATTGCGCGGTGAAGGTCATGCTTTGGTGGCGCAGGTCCACGTCGATGGCCCAATACGCCACGGGGATGAAATCGGCGATGCTGCGGTCACGGTCGACCACCAGGCGCAGGGTAGGGGTTTGCACGCGGCCGACCGGCAATACGCCCTGATAGCCGGATTGACGTCCGAGCAACGTAAACAGGCGGCTCATGTTCATGCCGATCAGCCAGTCGGCACGGGAGCGGCCCAGGGCCGAGTGATACAGGTTGAAGGTGTGTGCGCCGGGCTTGAGCGCGGCCAGGGCCTTGCGGATGGAGGCATCATCGAGCGCCGACAACCACAACCGCTGGATCGGCCCGCGATAACGGCAATGTTCCACCAGCTCACGGGCGATCATTTCACCCTCGCGGTCGGCGTCGGTTGCGATCACCAGTTCCCTGGCTTCCCCCAGCAGACGCTTGACCACCTTGAACTGGCTGGCGGTTCTGGGCTTGACCTGCATCTTCCATTTTTCCGGGACGATCGGCAGGTCGGCCAATACCCAGCGCTTGTATTTGGCGTCATAAGCGTCAGGCGGAGCGGTTTCCAGCAGGTGGCCGATGCACCAGGTGACCGTGACCCCATTGCCCAGCCAGCATCCATCGCCCCGACGACTGGCGCCGAGCACGGCCGCGATGTCCTTGGCTTGGGAGGGTTTTTCACAGAGGTACAGCTGCATGGTCATCACATCGTATTGGTTGATGCCTTGCAGGATGCTTAGTCAAAGCGAATTGAGCAACTGTTATCTGTATGGATGTACAGCAAATTATGTAGGCACCACAGATGAATGTGGGAGGGGGCTTGCCCCCGATAGCGGTGTATCAGTCTTGAAGACATCGACTGAACTACCGCCATCGGGGGCAAGCCCCCTCCCACAGGGGATGTGCAGTGCTTAAGGCAACTCAGTTATTGTCGATATCCACATGCCGCGTTTCCTTCAGGCAGAACAGCCCGACGATCAGGCTCACGCCGGTCACCACCACCGGGTACCACAAGCCATAGAAGATATCCCCGGTGTACACCACCAGGGCAAACGACACGGTGGGCAGGAACCCGCCGAACCAGCCGTTACCGATATGGTAGGGCAGCGACATCGAGGTGTAGCGGATGCGTGTCGGGAACAGTTCCACCATCAGCGCCGCCAAGGGGCCGTAGCACATGGCTGCGATCAGGATCAGTGCCACGATCAGCGCCACCACCATCACCTTATTGACCTGGGCCATGTCCGCCGAACTCGGGTAGCCGGCCAGCGTCACTGCACCACGCAAGGCCGCTTCATCAAAACCATCGATACTGACGTCGCCCACATTGACTTGTACCGGCGTGCCGGCTGGGGCGGCGACGCTGCTGTAGGGCAGGCCCTGCTTGACCAGGAAGGTCTTGACCTTGTCGCACGGGCTGTCAAAGCGTGCCTTGCCCACCGGGTCGAACTGGAACGTACAGGTGGCCGGGTCGGCCAGCACGGTAATCGGTGCCTGGCGGCTCGCTTGGTCCATCGCCGGGTTGGTGTAGTGCGCCAGGCCCTTGAAGATCGGGAAGTACAGGAAAGTCGCCAGCAGCAGGCCAAGCATCAGCACCGGCTTGCGCCCGACCTTGTCCGACAGCCAGCCAAACAGGATGAAGAACGGCGCGCCAATCACCACGCTGATGATCAGCAACATGTTGGCCAGGGCCGGGTCCATCTTCAGGAACTGGGTGAGGAAGAACAGCACATAAAACTGCGCCGCATAAAAGGTCACCGCCTGCCCGCCGTTGATGCTGAACAGTGCGATCAGTACGACCTTGAGGTTTTCCCACTTACCGAACGAGTCGCGGATCGGCGCCTTGCTGGCCTTGCCTTCCTCTTTCATTTTCAGGAACGCGGGCGATTCGTGCAGGCTCATGCGAATCCAGGTGGAGATGCCCAGCAACACGATGGAGAACAGGAACGGGATACGCCAGCCCCATACCTCGAACTGGTCGCCGGTGAAGTAACGGCAGGCCAGCACCACCAGCAACGACAGCAACAGGCCGAGGGTGGCGGTGGATTGAATCCAGCTGGTGTGCAAGCCACGTTTGCCGGCAGGCGCATGCTCGGCCACATACGTGGCGGCGCCACCGTATTCACCGCCCAGCGCCAGGCCTTGCAGCATGCGCAGCACGATCAGAATGATCGGTGCGGCGATGCCGATGCTGGCATAGGTCGGCAGCAGGCCCACGCAAAAGGTGGCCACGCCCATCAGAATGATGGTGACGAGGAAGGTGTACTTGCGCCCGATCATGTCGCCCAGGCGGCCGAATACCAGCGCGCCGAACGGCCGCACCACGAAGCCTGCGGCGAATGCCATCAGCGCAAAGATAAACGCCGTGGTGTCGTTGACCCCGGCAAAGAACTGCTTGCTGATCACCGCCGCGAGGGCGCCGTAGAGGAAGAAGTCATACCATTCGAAAACCGTCCCGAGGGACGAGGCAAAAATGACTTTCTTCGAGTCGTTGCCGGTGCTCGCATCCATCGCCGAGCCCAGGGGTTGAGCATGTTCTGACATCGGGTAACCCTCACAGTGATTATTTATTGTTGTTCCACTGTCGGCGCCGGGTGCGGCGCCGCTATTCAGATTGCGTGAACCAGTTCTCTCTGCGGGGCGAGGCTCCTTGTGTTCGGTGAGAGGATCAACTGCGCGGCCTTCTCGGCGATCATCAGCGTCGGTGAGCAGGTGTTGCCCGAGGTAATGCGCGGCATGATCGAGGCGTCGGCGATGCGCAGGCCCGGCACGCCATGCACGCGCAGCTGTGCGTCGACCACGGCGTCCTTGTCATCGCCCATGCGGCAGGTGCCCACCGGATGGAAGATGGTCGTGCCGATGCGCGCCGCGGCTTCGTGCAATTGTTCTTCGGTTTGCAGCGCGTCACCGGGCAGGTATTCCACCGGCTTGAACCGGCTCAGGGCCGGCGCGGCCACGATTCGCCGGGTCAGGCGAATGGCGTCGGCGGCCACGCGCAGGTCTTCGGGGTGGCTGAGGTAGTTGGGCTGGATCAGCGGTGCGTCCGCCGGGTTGGCAGAGCGGATATCGATGCGCCCGCGGCTGTGTGGGCGCAGGTCGCAGACCGAGGCGGTAAAGGCCGGAAACGCGTGCAGCGGTTCGCCAAAGCGCTCCAGGGACAACGGCTGCACATGGTATTGAAGGTTGGCCGAGGTCTGCTCCGGGCCGGAGCGGGCAAACGCGCCAAGCTGGCTGGGCGCCATCGACAGCGGCCCGCTGCGGTCATACAGGTAGCGCAGGCCCATGCCCATCTTGCCCCATACGGTGCCGGCAATCTGGTTCAGGGTGCGCGCGTTTTCCAGCTTGTAGATCAGGCGCAGTTGCAGGTGGTCCTGCAGGTTGCCACCCACGCCCGGCAGTTCATGCACCACGTCGATGCCCAACGGTTTGAGCACGTGGGCAGGGCCGATACCCGAGCGTTGCAGGATGCCTGGCGAGCCCACGGCACCGGCGCACAGCACGATTTCCCTGCAGGCTTTCCAGCTCAGTTGCTGGCCGTGCCGGCGCCCGATCACTTGGGAGGCACGACCGTTTTCCAGCACCACGCGGTCGACCTCCACCTCGGTCAATACCGTCAGATTGAGCCGTTGGCGGACCGGTTTGAGAAACGCCTTGGCCGCGTTCCAGCGCACCCCGGCCTTCTGGTTGACCTGGAAATAACCGCAACCTTCGTTATCGCCCTGATTGAAATCGCTGATATTGGCGATGCCGCTCTGCTCGGCTGCGTCGCGAAATGCATCGAGGATGGGCCAATGCAGGCGCTGCTGCTCGACGCGCCATTCGCCGCCCTCGCTGTGGAATGGCGAGTCGCCGGCGAAATGGTTTTCGCTGTGCTTGAACAGCGGCAATACGTCATTCCAGGCCCAGCCCGGATTGCCTTGCGCCGCCCAGCCGTCATAGTCCCGGGCCTGGCCGCGCATATAGATCATGCCGTTGATGGACGAGCAACCGCCGAGTACCTTGCCGCGTGGGTAGCTCAGGGCGCGACCTTGCAGGCCGGCCTGGGCCTGGGTCTTGAAGCACCAGTCGGTGCGCGGGTTGCCGATGCAGAACAGGTAGCCGACCGGAATATGAATCCAGGCGTAGTTATCGCGACCACCGGCTTCCAGCAGCAGGACGCGATGGGCCGGGTTGGCGGACAGACGATTGGCCAGCAAGCAGCCGGCGGGGCCGGCACCGACGATCACATAATCGTATTCAGCAGTTGCAGTGGGCATCTGGGGTCTCGCTTGTTTTTCTTATTGGCTCCATCCTAGTTGTTAGTTTTCGTCTTAAAAATGTTAGTTTTTGCCCAGCTGCTGTGCGTTTTTAAACAGCGCTGCCCACGCGTGCGCAACGGAGGCGATATGTTCGACTGGAATGACCTGCGGTTTTTTCTCGAATTGCAGCGCAGCGGCCGCTTGCTCACCGCCGCGCAACGCTTGAAGACCACGCACGCCACGGTGGCGCGGCATATCGAGGCCATCGAAAAAAGCCTCGGTACGGCGCTGTTCGTGCAGCACGCCCAGGGTTACGAGCTGACGCCGTCCGGCGAAGCCCTGCTCAAACATGCCGAAGCCATGGAAAACGTGGCGCTGCTGGCTGAAGACGAACTGACTCATTGCGCGGCGCCCCTGGGCAAAATTCGCCTGGGGGTGGCGGAGGGCCTGGGGGTGATGTTCCTCGCCGGTCGCATGGGCGGGCTGTTTGAACGTTATCCCGGCCTGGAAGTGGAACTGGTCGCGGTGCCGCGCTTTGTCAGCATCCTCAACCGCGAAGCGGAAATCAGCATTCACCTGGAACGCCCCAGCGTCGATCAGTTGGTGACCCGCAAACTCACCGATTACCGCCTGGCGCTGTATGCCAGCCGCACTTACCTTGAGCGTCATCCGCCGATTGAAAAACGCGAAGACCTCGCGGCCCATGCGTGGATCGATTACGTCGACGATCTGCTGTTCAGCCAGGAACTGAAATTCCTCAGCAGCTTTTGTCGCAGTCCCAAGGTGGTCTTTCACAGCACCAGCGTGATTGCCCAGCACCAGGCCGCGCGATCCGGCCTGGGAATCGCGGTATTGCCCTGTTTCATGGCGGCGGGCGATGCGCAGTTGGTGCCGTTGTTGCCGGGGGAGAGCATCCAGCGCAGTTATTGGATCAGCTCGCGGCGGGAGTTGCACAAGTCGGTGCGGTTGCGGGTGTTGTGGGATTATGTGGTGGAGTTGTGCGCGCGGGAGCAGAGCCTGCTGTTGGGCGAAAGCTGACTGACGAAACAGAATCAAAACTGTGGGAGGGGGCTTGCCCCCGATAGCTTTGTATCAGTCAATGCAGCTGTGGCTGAACCACCGCTATCGGGGGCAAGCCCCCTCCCACATATGAACCCTGTTGTGTCAGGCAGCGCTTAGAACTTCACTGCCTGATTGTAGTGGTAGGTGGTGGTGCATTGTTCAGAGGAACCAGCGATATTCCCGCGCATGAATCTCCTGCTGGAACGCCAGGTGATCCTGGCGCTTGTTCTCGCAATACACATCGACAAACTCCGCGCCCAGCTTGTCGCGCACCACCTGCTGATGTTGCATGGCGCGCACGGCGTCGAGCATTTCCACGGGGAAATCGGTGCCACTGCTGCGGTCTTCATTCAGCGGTGCGATAGGGTCCTGCCTGGCTTCGAGGCCATGCTCCAAACCGGCGAGGATCGCCGCCAACACCAGATAGGGGTTGGCGTCGGCGCTGGCCAGGCGATGCTCGATACGCAGGTTGCGCGGGTCTGACTCGGGGATGCGCACGCACGCATCCCGGTCTTCGAAACCCCAACTGGCGCGGGTGGCGGCGTTGACCGTACCGCCGAGGCGGCGCAAAGCGTTGTGGTTGGGGGCGAAGATCGGCATGCAATGGGGCAGCAACGCCAGGCAACCGGCCACGGCGTGGCGCAGCGGTTGCTGCTGGTGCGCCGCCAGCAGGTTGTTGCCCGCACCGTCATACAGGCTGACGTGCACATGCATGCCGCTGCCGGGAAACTGCAGGTAAGGCTTGGCCATGAAGCTGGCGCGGTAGCCATGCTTGAGCGCCACGCCGCGCGTGCTGCGGCAGAACAGGGCGGCCCAGTCGGCGGCACGCAGGCCGTCGTCGCAATGGCCGAAATTGATTTCGAACTGGCCCGGGCCGATTTCGGCGGTGATCACCGTGATATCGATGCCCTGGGCCGTGGCGGTTTGCGCCATGTCGTCCAGCACGTCGCCAAAGCGCGACAGCCGTTCGATATGCAGGGTGGGCTGGTCGTCCGCATCGTCGCTCAGCGGGTCGCGGGGGAATTGCGGCAGGCCGTTGTCGAGCTTTTTGTCGAACAGGTAGAACTCCAACTCAAACGCCACGACCGGGTGAATGCCTTTGAGGCGCAGGCGTTCCAGCACGTTGGCCAGGACTTCGCGGGGTTCGAATTCGATCGGCGCTTCGGTGCCGTCGGAGGTGATCAGCATCTGCCCCAGCGGCTGCGACTCCCAGCTCACCGGCTTCAGCGTACCCGGCACCAGGCGTCGATTGGCGTCCGGGTCACCGTCGTTGAAGCAGTAGTCGCCAATCTTGAACAACCCGCCCTGGGCCCCCAGCAATACGGCGTTCTGCGGCAGCTTCAAGGGGCTGCCGGCGGCGACTTTCTCGAGCATGTCCACCGGGTAGCGCTTGCCGTAGAAATGCCCCGCAATGTCCAAGGCGATCAGGTCGACGTAGCGCACATCGGGGTGGTTCTGGCGGAAGGTCCGAACTTCGGCCAGCAAGGTTGCAGAGGGGCTTTTCACGGGTGCAGCTCCTAGTTGTAAACCCACAGCACGCGGGCGGGCAGGTCGGTCAGGTTGGCGTAGCGGCAGTGGGCGAAGCTGGCGAGATGGAAGCTGTCGCCCGGGCCTAGGGTGACTGCATCGGCTTCACCTTCAACCCACAGGGTCAGCTCGCCCTCCAGCACAAAACCGGCCTGCTCGGCGCGGTCGCTCATGGTCTGTTCACCACTGTTGGCGCCGGGTGCCAACAGGCTGTCGAGCATCGAGAACGCGCCGTTCATGCTCGGCGAGACGAGGATGTCGGTGATGCCATTGGCGTAGTACACCGTGCGCCGCTCGTTGGGGCGGGTGACCCAATCCACCGCCCTGGGTTTGGGCCGGCTGTAGAAATAGGTCGTAGGGACGTCGAGGGCGTGGCTGATGGCGGTCAGGTCGGCGACGGTTGGGCGCGACAGGCCGCGCTCGACCTGGGACAGAAAACCCACCGACCGCTCGATCTTCTGCGCGAGTTGGGCGAGGGTGAGTTTCTTGTGCTTGCGCAGGTCGTGGATCAACGCGGCGAGGGTGGCGAGTTCTTCTTGAGGGCTCATGAAATATATGTCAGATAATTTCATGAAAAATTACAGGAATTATTTCATGCCGGCAATGGGGACGCTTCGTCCTCCGCAATCGGAGGTGTTTGCAGGCCTTCGGGCATCGGGCAATCGAGGATGGCGGCGATCGCGCGCGCCAACTCGATTTCTTCGGGGGTGATATGGCCGTCGTTTTCGATGCAGACCGCGACCGCTTCCATCAGGATCGCTTTATCTTCCGGTTGAAGCTGTTGCAGGCCTTTCAACGGGTTGTCCAGTGCATCCAGGCTTGCACCTTCTTTCAGTGTTTTCATTGGCGCCGTATAAAAGGGCAATACATCGCAGGCGCGGTAGTACGCCAGCTCAATCTGTGCCTGGCTTCTTTGCCCTGTGAGGGCAAGTATGCCGAGCAGCAACGTTATGTTGTCCTCTTGTTGTTCCAGTGTGGACCGACGTTTGATTGGGGGCTTGGGCAGCACTTGTGCATCGAGTATGTTGATCAAGGCCCAACCCCCAAAAAGGCTGCGGGAATCGACGGCAACCAGGCTCCTCACCGTGTTGGTGAACACTTTGTATTGGTCGGCTGGCAATTGCTTGAGCGCCGGAACGCACAGGTCCAACAACGACAGGCGCAGATAGCGGTCAAGCCCACGTACAGGTGCGTCCAACCCCGGCAGGAAGTCGGCGACTTGTGGATCGAGGGTTTCCTGCAGCAGCGTAAGTTGCCGCGCGCGCAGAGCCGGCTGTACGCAGAGCAGCAAGCTGTAGATCAGGGCTTGTGCGCCGGCAGGGTCGCCCGCTACCGACCAGGCCTCATAGGGGATCATGCTCTGGGTGGCTTGAGTCTGATAACGCTGTGCCGGCTCTTCTTGCGTACTGTTCAGCCCTCTGGCAGCAATGGCCACGGCGCCAAGGACTTCCCAGCGGCGACGATTCTCCTGGGCCTGTTCATCGTCGCCCATCAGGGTTTCCAGCGGAGGAACATCCGGGTACTCGCCATCCCACTCGGGATAGAGCCGCGCTATTCGTTTCGCGAGTGGGGGATGAGGAGAAATGGATCGCTGTGAGAATTTGCGGAAGGGCGCCGCGAAAAACATCGGCAGGAAGCTCTCTGTCTCCTTGCAGCACGTCAGAAACGATGAAGATGGGTGTCCACCTATTTTCATCAGTGCGCTGGCAACGCTTTGCGGGTGACGTGTGAACTGCGCAGCTGTGGCGTCGGCCAGGAACTTGCGTTGGCGGTTGACGCGCGACATCGCGAAATAGGTGAGGTAAGCCCAGCCGCCTGCCAGGAAGAACAACGATGCGCCGATCACGCCACTGGCGGCGACAGGTAGAAGCAGCAGGGTAAACCAGGCGACGCCTAGATAGACTCCCGTCATACGTGCATCGGAGCGCATGTCATTGTTGTGAATCTGGCTGAACAAATGGGCAATGACTGCTTGCATTTCTTCACGATTGAACATGACGGTCGCGCCAAAGGTCACGCAGATGACCGAGTTTTTCGGTGTGCGGCCGGCGGCAAGGGCGTTGATGCATCCCTGATTCATCATGTAAACCAAGGGCACATGGCTGCCTGAAGCAATGGCCATTTCCTCGACGATATCAAGCAGCCAACGATTGTCTTGCGCCACCGGCTCCGCACTGATCAGTACGCCACCGAAGCTTTCTGCAATTGCGCTGCCGCCCTTTTTCAGCTTGCGGCCCTGGAACCAGTACCCTGCCGCAATGAACGGCAGTATCACTGCAGAGATAAGCAAGGGTTCGTACCAATGAATCTCATCAAACCAGGTTGATAAAAATACCCCGAATAGAGCGGGGGTGAGCACAATCACGGTCACCAGTAACACGCGATAGATCGCATTTCTGCGAGCCCGGTCCTGATGTTCAAAAAAGTTCATGCAGCCATCCGTGGCACTGATCAGGTGAAGGATACCGTCGGGACGGTTTGAATCTGTTTGCTGTCTTCAAACTCCAGCAACGTCGCGTCCGTGCCATGCCCCACAGCCTGGGCCATGAGGATCGTCGGAAATTTCTGGCGGAAAATGTTGTATTCCATCACCGCATCGTTGAAGAACTGACGGGCATACGCAATGCGGTTTTCGGTATTGGTCATTTCATCGCTCAGTTGCATCATTGTTTCTGATGCATACAGGTCCGGATAATCCTCAAGCGAAACGTTCAGGTTATCCACGGCCGTGTTGAGCCGACTCTCATTCTTGCCCAGTTGCGCGATGGAGTGCGCACTGCCAGGTTCTGCCGCCGCGAGTTTGAGGCAGGCTGCCGCCACGTTGCGTGCTTCGGTGACAGCCACCAGTGTGCCGCGCTCATGACTCATGTAAGCCTTGGCCGTTTCCACGAGGTTGGGGATCAGGTCATGGCGCCGCTTGAGTTGCACCTCGATCTGGCTGAACGCGTTCTTGAAGCGATTTCGCAAACTGACCAGCGTGTTGTAGAGGCTGATCAGGTAGAGCGCGATCACACTGAGAACGCCAATGAAAATGACCCAGAAAACGCTGCCGAACATTGGATGTCCTTATCTGTGAAAGTGAGGTCGCAATCATAGCGGATAATGGCCATTTCCAATGGCTTGTCCAACGTTAAAAGTGCCGACCGGCCAGTGATCCGGCTGGGCCGTTGATGACGGCAACTCAAGCGTGGGGCTGGAGCAAGGTGAGCGGCTGAATGATTTCGCGCCGCTGCGGTCGGAACCTGGGTACGTCCCCTGAATTGAAGGAGCACCCATGAAGTCCAAATCCCTATTTGCCTGTGTTCTCGTTGCCGCAAGCCTGTCCACTGCGAGTTTCGTGGTGCATGCCGGCGATACCCCTCAGGAAACCGTGCAACCTTCGAATATCAACGCCCGTGACTTGAAAGAAGGCGACCGCGCCCCGGACATGTTGATGCGCAAGGAGTCAGCGGTTAAAGACTGGAAAAAACGCGGCCTCAAGCAGCCCGAAGATGAGAGCCAGTGGGCACGAGTAGGCGACAAGTACGTCCTGCTCAAAACCACCAACGGCACCATCCTTGAGATTACGCCGGTCAAGAAATAATCCTGCCGGACCACCTGCTCGCGTCATCTTTCCTGGGTTAAGGTAGCCGGCCGCAATGGTCGCGTTACCTTCAAGGAAAGAGAGCAGGATGCTTGCCGCAATAAGAAACTATCCCCGCACGGTGAACCTGCTGCTGTCGGCCACGTTGTTGCTGACGCTGGCCAAAGCGATCACGTTTCCGTACCTGGTGATTTACCTCACCGGCCATTTCGCCCTGGATATCAGCCAGGTCGGCCTGGTGATCGGCAGTTCGCTGATTGTGGGCTCGCTGCTCAGCGTCTATGGCGGTTTCCTCGTCGACCGCGTCAACAGTTACCGCTTGCTGCTCGGGCTGAGCCTGGTGTTTGTGCTGGGCTTCATCGGTACGGTCCTGGCGCAGACTATCTGGGCGTTCTATAGCTGCCTGATTTTGATCAACCTGGCCTATGCGGTCATCGATATTGCGATCAAGGCCGGTTTCGCCAGCGTGCTGCCGGAGGATGGGCGCAGCGAAGTGTTCTCCATCAAATACACCCTGACCAATATCGGCTATGCCGTGGGCCCGTTTTTTGGCGCGATGGTGGCCACGCTGGATATCAGCCTGCCGTTTATTCTGTCGGCGTTGTTGGGCGCGGGATTTTTCCTGTTGTATTGGCGCCTGGGCGACCGCGCACTGACCACCGTCGACGCCACGCAAAAACCGGTGTCATTCCTCGCCGTAGGCCGTGTGCTGCTCAAGGATCACCGCCTGGTGTGTTTCACCGTTGGTGGACTGCTCAGTGCCGTGGTGTTCGGTCAGTTCGTCGCCTACCTGTCGCAATACCTGGTGACCACCACCACCGCTGAATACACCTACACGGTAATCAGCACAATACTCACCACCAACGCCGTGCTGGTGATTGCCTTGCAGTACCTGATTGGCCGGCGCATCTCGCACCGCTACTTGAGCCAGTGGCTGATCGCGGGCTTGAGTATGTTCATGCTGGGGTTGATTGGCTTTGCGCTGTCCACCAGCCTGTTGTGGTGGGTACTGGCGATGGCGGTATTTACCGTGGGGGAAATCATCGTGTTTCCGGCCGAGTACATGTTTATCGACCGGATCGCTCCTGACCACTTGCGCGGCATGTATTACGGCGCGCAGAACCTGGCCAATCTCGGTGCCGCGTTGGGGCCGGTGTTATGCGGGCTGGTGCTGGCCAGCCTGCCGGCGTATTACATGTTTTTCATGCTCGGGGGATTTATCGTAGGGGGCGGGGTGTTCTATTTCATTGGGGCGAAGCTGAAGGCAGGTCATCCAGGTTGAGTTTGCCGACCGTATTGCTCTGCAGTTCGTAGCGCAATTCATCGACCATTTTCGTCACTTCTTCCGGGGTCTGCAGCCGGTTGGTGCTGATACCGGTGACCACCAGGTCGACTCGGCCGGTTTCGGCGTCGAATACCTTGAGGGTCAAGGACGCATCCCGGCACAGGGTGAATTCGCATGTCAGCGGCGACAGGCCTTCTTCGATGCAATTTCGCAGTTGAGAGAGGGTAAACATGCAGATTCCTTCAAGGCACAGATTCGATGCCTTGAAGGTTATTGATTGCGCCGCCAGCTAATAAGGCGAATTCGCACTATATGAACTAGTGCATTTGCACTCTCAGCGCTTGTTTTTTACCCGCAGTTCGCCAGCAAACAGCCCGCGTTCACGGGCCCAGACAATAGCCGAACTGCGGCTGTGAACGCCCAGTTTGGAGTACACCGTCGCCACATGATTGCGCACGGTATTGGGTGCCAGCTTCAGGCGCGAAGCGATCTCCTTGTCGGCCAGGCCCTCGCAGATCAAGCCCAGCACGTCCCGTTCACGGGCCGTGAGGTCGGTGAAGGATACGTTCGGCAGGTTAGGGCTGTTGACGCTTTTGGCATTGGCCAGTTTCTCGATCAGGGTCTGGCTGAACCAGGAGGCGTCCTGCATCACTTCTTCGATGGCCGCCACCAGCTCCAGCTCCGAGCGCTTGCGTTCGGTAATGTTCATGAACACCAGCAGGTAGCACGGCACATCCTGGATCACCACGGTGTCGGCGGACACCACGCAGTCGATCACTTCATTGCCTTTCTTGCGTACCTTGAGGTCGTGGCCGTCGAGGTTTCCGGCCTTTTCCAGCGTGGCGAACAATTGCGCGCTGGTAGGCGGGTTGTCGATGAAATTGATTTCTTCGATGGACTTGCCGATCAGTTCTTCACTGATGTAACCCGTGATGCTCATGAACGCTTCGTTGACGTCTACAACCTGGCGATTGGCGGCGTTGCACACCAGGGTCGGCACTGGCGTCAGGCGGAAGGATTTGGCGAATCGTTCTTCGCTCTGGCGCAGGGCGATTTCCGCCTTGCGCCTCGGCTCCAGGTCCATGAACGAGAACAGCATGCAGTCTTCCTCGTTCATATCCAGGGGCTGGCCGGCCACCACAACCAGCTTGCTGCCGCCTTCGGGCAGCCTCAGTTCGGCCTGCATCTGTGGAATGGTCGCGCCTTGCCCCAGGCGCTCGATCGCCAGGTCCTTGCGCTCGGCCTGTTCAAGCACGTCCAGTTCATATACGGATTTGCCGATGACCTGGTCGCGGTTGTAGCCGGTCATTTCCAGAAAACCCTGGTTGACCTTGATGTAGCGCAGGTCGCTCAGGCGGCAGATCACGGCAGGGGCGGGGTTGGCGTTGAAGGTTTTTTCGAAGCGCTGCTCGGCGCTGGCCCATTCGGTGGCATCGCTGAGGATCAGCACCAGCAGTTCCGGCTCACCCTGTGCGTCAGTGATGACCAGGCTGCGCAGGCGGTGCACCCAGGTTTTTTCCTGGTCGGTGGTGGGAATGACCTCCACGATCACGTCGCTGAATTCTTCTCCCGCCGCTGCGCGGGCCAGGGGGTAGCTGTCCAGTTGCAACGGGTGGTTGTTGCGATAGCGCAGACTGAAGCGCTCGGCGTATTGCCGGGTGTTGGCGCCCAGCCCCATGACGTCGCCGACGCCATGCATGGCCAACGCGGCCTCGTTGGCCCAGAGGATGGTCTGGTCGACCTCCGCCAATATCACACCATCGGATAATCCGGAGATGATCTGTTGCAGTTGGCGGCGGTTGGTTTCTTTGGCAAGAACATCCTGTGTCATAGATTCTCCGAAGTCTGGACGCATTGAATTACGACATCCCAGGTTTCGGATAGTGCAGAGAAGTTGTCCCTGTGGGAGTGCGAATGCACCAGGCCAGATAGTGCATTTGGGCCACGACTGAACGTATGTCGTTTCGCCACACTCACACCAGTCAAGGCACTTTGCCTTGCTCCGATAATTTGAAAAGGACCTTTGTATGACCACTGTCTATGAAACCAATCGATCGCTGTTTCGGGTGTCGTGGAGCTCGGTATTGGCCGGTAGTGCAATTGCACTGGTGACCTACCTGGTGTTGAGTGTGTTGGGTACGGCGATTGGCGCGAGTGCCGTCGAGCCGATGGAAGCCGGTAACCCGTTGAGCGGTTTCGGTACGGGCGCCGGGATCTGGTTGTTTGTATCGACGCTGATCGCCATTGCGCTTGGCGCGTTCGTGGCCGGGCGTACCGCACCGGATCGCGGTGGTCTGCACGGTGTACTGACCTGGACCCTGACCACCTTGCTGACCACCTGGCTGCTGGCGGGCTTGGCCTCCAGCGTAGTGGGTACCGCGGGCAACGTGGTGGGTAAAGGTCTGTCGGCTGCCGGCAGTGGCATTGCCGCCGCCGCACCGGGGATCGGCAACAGCATCAAGCAGCAGTTGAACGAGCAAGGCATCCAGCTGGACTGGAACAGCCTGCAAGGTCAACTCGATACCCTGCTCAAGCAAAGCGGCAAGCCTGAGCTGGACCCCGCCAACGTCGAGCAGAAAACCGACCAGGCTGCAGCCGATGGCAAGCAAACGGCAACTGACGCAGCGACCAACCCTGCCCAGGCGGGCGATGAGCTCAAGCAGTGGTTCGAGCGCGTGAAAGCGTCCGGCGAGCCTGCACTGAATGCTGCGGATAAAGAAGCGCTGGTCAACATCGTCGCGGCGCGTACCGGCAAGAGCAAGGAAGAAGCCACGCAGATCGTCGATAACTATGCCCAGGCTTATCAGCAGGCCATGCAGAAAGTCGAAGAACTCAAGCAACAGGCTGAACAGAAAGCCCGTGAAGCCGGTGAAGTAGCGGCCAAGCAGCTGTCTCGCGCAGCCTGGAGCACCTTGGCGATGCTGCTGCTGGGTGCGGCCTTGAGCTTCTTTGTCGGTCGTATCGCGCTGACAACCCGTCGCGTGCCATTGGCTTAAAAACTGTCTGCGGCAGGGACGCCGCCTCGGTGAACGCGTAAAATGCCCGACATTTTACGCGTATCACGCAAAGGTGCCCCTTGAGCGCAGGCAAAGCCGTCGGACTGTTACTACTCACCTCTCTGTTGGCGGCGTGCGGCACCTCGCCGCCACGCACGCCCAACGACATCTGCAGCATCTTTCGCGAAAAGGACGACTGGTACGACGCGGCCAAGGTCACGCAAAAGCGCTGGGGCGTGCCCATCCAGGTGCCGTTCGCGATCATGTATCAGGAGTCGGGCTTTCGCTACGACGCCAAGACCCCGCGTAAATACCTGCTGTGGATCATCCCCTGGGGCCGCGTGTCCACGGCGTCCGGCTATGCCCAGGCCAAGGATGAGGTATGGAATGACTACCGCAAAAGCACCGGCCGCAGCGGCGCCGATCGCGAGGATTTCGACGACGCCATCGACTTCATCGGTTGGTACATGGACAAGACCTACACCATCAACGGCGTCTACAAATACGACGCCTACGGCCAGTACCTGAACTACCACGAAGGCTGGGGCGGCTACCGCCAGCGCACCTACGCCAGCAAAGCCTGGCTGCTACCGGTGGCGAGCAAGGTGCAGGCGCGTTCGCAGCTGTATGCGCGGCAATATGCCGGGTGCAAGGATGAGTTGGGCCGAGGGTTCTGGAGCCGGTTCTGGCATTGGTTGTAAAAAGCTTCTGGATGCATGCAGACCCAATGTGGGAGGGGGCTTGCCCCCGATGGCGGAGTATCAGCCACTGATATCTCGACTGATGCACCGCTATCGGG